>JAYVVL010000043.1:0-16610 GCA_043787035.1 Synechococcales cyanobacterium | reverse complement strand
AGGAGGGAATCGTTCGATCGACGGCTATTTCTTGAAGATGCGTGGTATTCGATGAGTTATAACCGCCAATCACCACCATGAGGTCTAACTTTTTATCGACGAGTTCAAACATCGCATCTTGACGTTCTTGAGTTGCATCACAAATTGTATTGAACGCAACGAAGTGGTCATTAAGTTGATCGGGACCGTACTTTTTCATCATCGTGCGCTCGAAGATTTTGCCAATTTCTTCGGTGTCACCTTTGAGCATGGTGGTTTGATTTGCAATGCCGACCCGATCGAGATCTACATCGGGATTGAACCCCTGCGACATCGCATTTTTAAAGAGTTCGAGAAATTCAGCTTTGTCGCCACCGTTGAGAATATAATTTGCGACGTATTGGGTTTGCTTTAAGTTCAGCACGATTAAATAAACGCCAGCAAAGGAACTCGTTGCGATCGTTTCTTCGTGATTGTATTTGCCGTGAATGACTGACGTGTGGGTGGTTTTCTTATGTTTTTCTACTGTGTTCCAAACCTTGGACACCCAGGGACAGGTGGTGTCTACAATCGTGCAGCCCCGATCGTTAAGCAATTGCATTTCCTGAACGCTGGCTCCAAATGCAGGCAAGATAACCACGTCGCCATTCGCGATCGGCTCGAAATTTTTGACCTCGTTTTCAACCTCAATGAACTGCACATTCATATCCCTCAGACGCTGATTGACGGATGGGTTGTGGATGATTTCATTGGTGATCCAGATGCGATCATTCGGGAAGTGAGTCCGCGCTTCGTAGGCCATCGCCACCGCCCGTTCGACGCCCCAGCAAAACCCAAAGGACTGGGCTAGGTGAATGGTGACATTTCCGCGTTTGAGTACGTAGTTGTTTTCACGAATTTCACGAATCAAGTCACTTTGATACTCTGCATTCATCGCATCCATGGCTTCGTTGACATGCCCAAACCCGCGACGGTGGTAATTGTCAGAATTGTTCAACGATCGCTTGAATGCTTTGGTGTCCATCTTCGTTTCTGCTTGCGTGTCCATACCCGTGCCCCATAAATTAGCCCAGTCCTATCTTCCTACATCAGCCATTCCCGAATCAACTGATTGACCGTCGCAGGATCGTCGTCGTGGGGGCAATGTCCGGAATTGATGTACGCCTGAACGGTGGAAGGGTAGTGCGTTGCAAACTTTTGCCCTCGCATCGTCGGGTTTCCCATCCACGGATCTTTCTCGCCCCAGATGATGTACAGCGGTCTCGTCATCGTGGCCAACAGCGCATCCATCGGCTGACCCTTAGGCGATCGAAACACCAGCGAAAAGACCTTCGATGCGCCGGGATCGCAAGACGGACGGTGAATATCATCAACAAGTTCGTCGGTCACTTCGTCTTGATTGACGTAGACCTGACGCAGCGTTTTGCGGATGGAGGCTTTATTTTGCACATATTTGAAAATCATCCAGCCCACCCAATCTTGATTGAGCAACGTCTTCATGGCGCTGCTTCTAAATTTCTGGATGGGCGTTGGATTTTGATCCTGTTTGGCATAATCTTCGCTAAATCCTCCGGCTGGATTGAGCAAAATTGCGCCTGCAGTCTGGTCTGGAAACCTTGCAACCGTTGCGAGTGCAGCATATCCCCCGATCGAATTTCCCACAACCACGGTCGGACGTTGAATCACGTCTTGAATAAAATCGTGCAACTGATCGCACCACAGATCGCCGCCGTAGGCAGTATCCGCCTTCTCCGATCGCCCAAATCCTAGGAGATCAATAGCGTAAACCTCAAACTCTTCCTTAAGGTTGGCAATATTCTTCTTCCAGTGGTCAGTCGAAGCCCCAAAACCATGCACCAAAAGCAGCGCTGGACGGTTGGCTTTTGGTTCGCCAGCTTTTACGTAGTGGATGTTAAAATTTCGCCAGGTCCAGTATTGGCTTGGCGCGGCAGTGCGAGAAAGGGCGATCGTCATGGTAGGTAACGAGTTTACGCGTAAGGTGACTAATTATTTCTTATTGTAAAGCTTTACTTAAAACTTTAATGTTGATTCCGCCTTCTGGATTTCCCTACTTCCCCCGTCACTATTTGCCCGTCACGATCTTCTTAAGCTGCTTCAATCGCGACTCCGTATAAGGAGCGTAACGCCAGTCAAGGTCGAAGAGCATCGATCGTTTGAGGTAGCTGCGGTAATGGGAGAAGGTGTCGAAGCTGGCCTTACCGTGGTAGCTGCCCATGCCGCTGTCGCCGACTCCGCCGAAGGGCAAGCTTGAGAGCGCCACTTGCATCACCGTGTCGTTGATACAAACGCTACCAGACGACACCGATCGCAGGATTTTTGTCTCCACAGCGGTGTCTTGGGCAAAGATGTACAGCGCCAACGGTTTGGGTCGGGCGTTGATTTGGGCGATCGCCTCATCGAGATTTGTATAGGTTATCACCGGAAGAATGGGACCGAAAATCTCGGATTCCATAATCGCATCGTCCCAAGTAATCGCGTCCAAAACCGTCGGGGCAATGTAGCGATCGTCCGCATTCACCTCACCGCCGATGATGATATTACTGGCATGGGTTGTCAGCAACGACGCAAGTCGGCTGAGCTGACGCTGATTGATGATTCGGCTGAAGTCGGGGCTAGTGGACGGGTTGTCGCCGTAGAGTTCTTTGATAGCTCGGGCTAGCAGCAGCATAAACTCGGCCTTGATCGATTCGTCCACGAGCAAATAATCCGGAGCGATACAGGTCTGGCCTGCGTTGATAAACTTGCCCCAGGCGATGCGTTTGGCGGCGTAGTCAAGCCGGACCGATCGATCGACGATGCAAGGACTTTTACCGCCAAGTTCGAGGGTGACAGGCGTGAGGTTTTTCGCGGCGGCTTGCATGACGATCCGACCGATTTCAGTGCCACCTGTGAAAAAGATATGGTCAAATTTTTCAGCGAGCAGGGCTTGGCTGACCTGCGCATCACCTTCAATCACTGCTACGTAGTCCGCTGGGAAAACCGATCGAATCAGTTCGCTGACGACCGCTGCCGTCGCAGGCGCATGTTCAGACGGTTTGAGGATGGCGCAGTTTCCAGCAGCGATCGCCCCGACGAGTGGCGAAATGGTGAGTTGGAAGGGATAGTTCCAAGGGCCAATAATCAGCGCAACGCCGAGGGGTTCGGGTTCGACCCAGGCAGAGGCGGGGAAGAGATCGACGGTAGTGGAAACTTTGCGCGGTTTGATCCAGGTTTTGAGTTGTTTGATGGCGAGTTTGACTTCACCGAGGGTTGCGATTTCAAAATAAGCTTCAAAGGGTGGGCGTCCGAGATCAGCTTGGACTGCCGCGATGATGCGATCTTGGTACTCAATGACAGCATCTCGCAGCTTTGTCAGTTGGGTGAGGCGAAAGGCCAGATCTCGGGTTTTGCCCGTAGCGAAAAAGGTGCGCTGCTGCTGAAGAATAGATTGAAGCTGGTCTTGAAGTTCGGCTTGACTTAGGGGATCGAGTGTATTGTTGGAGATGGGTTCGGTTGCCAGCATAGGAATGATTGGGTAAACCACTTAGAGGGGCATTTCTCGTCTAGTTTAAGTGATTTCTAATAAAAGACGAATCGATCGCAAAGTCTTGTAGGCTAGATTACTAGAATTTGCGATGTTAAGAACACCAATATCACTATGTCTGATCCCCTCGATTCTTGTCTGTCCGATGCCAACGTCCGGGTCAAAATCCTCAGCGAAGCCCTGCCCTATATTCAGAAATTTGCAGGACGAACGATCGTTGTGAAGTACGGCGGCGCAGCGATGAAGGACAGCGCCCTGAAAGAACAGGTGATTCGAGACGTGGTGTTCATGGCGTCCGTGGGGATTCGTCCGATTTTGGTCCATGGGGGTGGTCCAGAGATTAATATGTGGCTGACCAAGCTCAACATCAAACCGCAGTTTAAAAACGGACTCCGCGTGACGGATGCAGAGACGATGGACGTTGTGGAAATGGTGTTGGTAGGGCGTTTGAATAAAGAAATTGTGGCGCTTATTAATCAAGCGGGCGGATCGGCGGTGGGTCTGTGTGGCAAAGATGGAAACCTGATTACGGCCCGTCCGGCAGATGCGGAAGGCGTCGGGTTTGTGGGGGAGGTGAGCTTGGTTAATCCGCGAGTCATCGATACCTTAAGTCAGGCGGGCCACATTCCCGTGGTGTCGAGCGTTGCAGCGGATGAAACGGGACAGTCTTACAATATCAATGCCGATACAGTCGCGGGTGAAATTGCAGCGGCGATGATGGCAGAAAAACTGATTCTGCTCACCGACACACCGGGATTGATGCGCGATCCAACGATCGCGGACAGTTTGATTCAACACTTGACTATTAGTGAAGCTCGATCGTTGATTGAAGATGGAACGGTGACGGGTGGGATGATTCCAAAGCTGACCTGCTGCGTTCGATCGTTGGCGCAGGGGGTCAAAGCGGCGCACATCATTGATGGACGGTTGTCGCATTCATTGTTGTTAGAAATATTTACCGATAGCGGGATTGGGACTATGGTAGTCGCGTGATGGGGTAATGAGCCGATCGGCGCTTTAAAGTTCGTTTTAGAATTCTCTAGGTATGCTTAGAGAATTAATTGTTTTGCGTGTATTCGTCCTATGGTTAATCCGCTGACAAACCCGCTTTCTAAACTCTACCGTGCTGCCGTGACGACCCTTCTTGTCCAACAAACCAAATTCAAAGAAGATCTCATTGGGCTAAAAACCGACCTTTGCCGATCGATTCTTCTGCTGCAACCTCAGCCCACTGGAAAAGTTGCGCTGTTGTTTCATGGTTTTACCGCAGCGCCCTACCAGTTTGGACCCCTAGCACAAAGGCTGTACCAAGCAGGTTACAGCGTACTGGTCCCTTTGATGCCCGGTCACGGACGTTCAGGAGACTTCAATGCCGCCAATCCGACGCCGCTGCCGACAGACCCAACAATCTACAAAGAGTTTGCCTTAGACTGGTTAAAGAAAGCGCAGTCCGTTGATTCGATCGCAAAGATTACGGTTGGCGGCTTATCGGGTGGCGCTTCTCTGGCGGCTTGGTTGGCGATTGAGCGCGTAACGGAAACCGATCGGGCGTTGCTTTATGCCGCTTATTTTGGGAACAGCCGATTTGTTCTCGATCTGATTGTCAACAAATCTTCTAGCTATCGCACTTGGCTGAGCGAACCCAACCCGGCCTATCCCGGCTACAACGGTTTCCAAACCCAAGCGCTCAAGGCTTTTCTAACCATTGGCGAAGAAGCCTTAGCTCGATCGAAAAATGAACCGACTCCACCCATGTTTTTGCTGTCTACCGGATCTGACATTGCGGTTAACAATAACGATCACAAAAGCTTCTTTGATAACATAGTCAAAAAGCAGCCCTTAAGTTGGTATTACTGCTTCGATCGCACCTTGAACATTCCCCATCCGATGTTGATCAAAGCTGAGGGCAATCAATGGCAAGAGGTCTTGAATGTCATGAGCTTGGCCTATGTTCAGAGCCAAATGAGCTGGGACAACATGGAAGAAATCGCCTACCGAATGACCGACGGAAAAACTTATCCCCAAGTTATCCAAGAGTTGGGACTCGCGAATCAAGCTTCTCCCGAACTCCCCGCCATGATTACCATGATGGATAAACGATCGATCGTCGAAGCCCGAAACCCCAGCCGTTCCCAAGACTAGTCTAGCTGCTCAGTTCCCAATTCTCAACTTCCTTGCCCCCGGCAACTGCCACCATGCTAGATGCGGTAAATCGTGGTGTTCTTCGTGGTATCCAAAGTGATAACAACTGATGAATGACCAGAACTCTGAAAATGGCGTGCTAGTCGATCGGCACTCATTCACATAACCATTCTCAGGCTCACTGTGGGGTAAAAAGGTCCCAAACAAAAAGAGCTGAAACGAACTCATCACGGACGGAAACACCCAAAACCAAGTTAGATTAACTTCCGGCACCTGCAACAC
Source organism: Synechococcales cyanobacterium (assembly GCA_043787035.1). GTDB lineage: Bacteria > Cyanobacteriota > Cyanobacteriia > Leptolyngbyales > Leptolyngbyaceae > JAAFJU01. Next base: position 10,663 of record JAYVVL010000043.1, on the reverse strand, counting down.
TTGATGCACCGCATGAAACGTCGAAATCAACAGCCCTAAACGCAACCAACTCCAGTAGTTCTGCATGAAGTTGAAATACCAGGCAAAGAAGTTTGCGCGTTTGCCATTGTGATAATCCGGATCGCCGTCGCGGGCAGGGATGTCATGGTGAAGGTTGTGCATCTGACGCATTTTCGCAAAGGGGAACATTGCATAGGAAAACAACACAAACTGACCGATCGCATCGTTCAACTTCGGATTTGAGGGCGCAATAGAACCATGCATCCCATCATGGGCCGTCACAAAAAGCCCCGTATACAAAAACATTTGCCAAGCAAAACCTACGAACTTTACCCAGCTTGGCAACGTCGCTAGGTCCAAGCTAAAAAGGATTGCAGTACTGCTGATCCAGATTCCAATCAAGGTCAGCGCGACCAAAAGCCCTTGGTTCGAGCCTTTACTGAGCTTGTTATTTGCCACTTGATTTGCTGCCTGTCCTACCATTCCTAACCTCGGGTCGCCCTACGGCAGTTCATACAATGCTGGGTTTATCTTAACATTTCTACATAGCTAGAGGATTGAGAACGGTAAAATAAAGACAGACCTGTTTTGTGCCGTGACCGATGACCTACGCGATCGACTTTGGGACTAGTAATACTGTAATTACCCGTTGGAATGCTGCGACTGGAAAGGCTGAGACCCTCTCAGTGCCTGGATTGTCCCAAGTCATTGCACAGAATCCGCCGTTGATTCCCAGCCTGCTCTACGTGGAAAATGCCGCAACGGACCGAACCTTGATCGGTCAAGCCGTTCGCGATCGGGGTTTGGATGTGGCAACGGACGCTCGGTTTTTTCGGAACTTTAAGCGAGGACTCGGACAACCGATTCTGGGGTTTCAGCCGGAAATGGATGGACGATCAATTGGGCCAGAGCAAATAGGGACGTGGTATCTGACGCAGATTATTGAGCAGGTGAAGCAGACGGACCCTGGGATTTTGGAGTCTGTGGTGTTTACGGTTCCGGTGGATAGTTTTGAGGTTTATCGGCTGTGGCTAGGGCAGGTGTGTGAGACCTGTGGCCTGAATCAAGTGCGACTGCTGGATGAACCTACGGCGGCGGCTTTGGGCTATGGCATCGTGGATGAGGCGCTGCTGTTGGTGATTGACTTTGGCGGTGGGACGTTAGATTTGTCATTGGTGCGGCGATCGCACAGTCTTGCGGCACCGAGCGCTAAACCCACGGGTTTTTTGTTGAAGTGGGGAAAGAAAAACTTTGCGGAGCAGTCGGGGCAGCAGATTAAGACAGCCAATGTTATTGCAAAAGCAGGGCAAAATCTAGGCGGTGCGGATCTGGATAATTGGCTGCTGGATTACTTCCATGAGACCCAAGGCTTGGCGATCAATCCACTCACCATCCGTCTTGTGGAACGACTAAAGATTAATCTGTCGCGACAGCCGCAGGCGCAGGAGGTGGTGTTTGATGACGAAACCTTTGAAACTGTGGAACTCAATCTCACCCGCGATCGTTTTGACGACATCCTGCGGAATAGACAGTTTTTCAATAGGCTAGACGCGAGTTTGAACCAGGTGATCCAACAGGCCAAACGGCAGGGTGTCGAAATCGGTGATATTAGCGCCGTGCTTCTCGTCGGTGGCACCTCCCAAATCCCTGCGGTCCAAACTTGGGCTGCCCAACATTTCGACGCCTCAAAAATTCGCTCCGATCGACCCTTTGAAGCGATCGCCCAAGGCGCACTGCAACTGGGCCAAGGCGTTGACGTCCAAGATTTTCTCTACCATGGCTATGGCATTCGCTATTGGGACCGTCGGCTCAATGCGCATAACTGGCATCCCATTATCAAAACCGGACAGCCCTACCCAATGAAAACCCCCATAGAACTCAATCTCAGTGCCTCACTGGCCAATCAGCCCAGCATTGAACTGATTATGGGTGAGTTGTCCGAGACCCAAACTGAAGTGTATTTTGACGGCGATCGCATTTTGATGCAGGATATTGCAACGAATCAAACCCAAGTGCAACCGCTAAATGATCAAGATGGTTCAAGAAGCATTGCCGTGCTCGATCCGCTGGGCGATCCGGGTCGCGATCGGATTAAAGTTCAGTTTCAAGTTGATAAAAAACGATTTCTTAGAATTACCGTCGATGATTTACTCACGGCTCGAACGATCGTGGATGATGAGGCGGTCGTTCAGTTGTCTTAACACAAACTTAATTTTTCTATCAAGCACGAAACTCAAATTAGGTGTTCGGCTTGCGCAAGGAGTTGCGGTTGGAGGAGGTCGGGTAGGTCAATCGTGATTTGCATGATTTTTAAGCTCCTTGGTTGGGTGTTTCGCTGAATTTATCGAGGTAGGTGACGATCGGGAATTTGATAAATTTTAGTACGGGTTTTGAATCATTGAGGTTCTTCTAAATCTTCTGATGTTTCGGATTCGGCACGTTTGATTAGTTCACTAATTTCGGTGGCAGGGACATCGGCTTTGTCAGATTTAGAGTAAATCGTCACAAGTAGGATGTGGTCTTCTGTTTTGAGGTAATAGATGATTCGATATCCGCCGCTTTTCCCTCTTCGTGCGTCACTGTTCTTGATGCGAACTTTGAAGAGGTCACAGTCCATGTTGGGAACCTGGTCGCCGAGAAGTTCGCCTGCTTCTAGTTGTTCGATGATGGGTTGGATGTCCAGACGAATACGGCGATAGCGTTTGCCAAGTTGGCGGATTTCGGATTCAAAGCGATCGGATGTACTGACTTGAACGGATGGATTAATCGACATCCATACCTTCCCACAGTTGAGAAACGGGTTTTGTTCTTCCGGCGAGAACGTCTTGCCAACCGCGATAGATGCCTTCACGAATTTCTTCGATCGGGGTGTCGTAGGGTTCTTCGTCTATCGGGGTGTTTTGGTTGAGGGTTTGGAGGAAGGTGAGGGTTTGGGCGAGGTTGGTTTCAGAGGAGAGGTCGATCGCCTGGAGGAGGAGTTCTTTGACGGTCATGGTGATGGCTCCGTGGTGGTTAGTTCAGTTTCCGGGGAGTTGTTTTGGATTTTTTTGGTAGATGTCGTAGAGGCATTTACCGACTTCGATCGGGATTCCTGCGGGAGGGCAGACGATCTTAATACCTTCAACGCCGCCTGCGAAGAGGATGCTGAGAATGTTTTGCCAGCTTTGCCAGTTTTGCGGATTTTTCTGGGGCATGGTTTGAAAGCCGTTGAGCAGAATTTTAAAGAGTTCTGCGTCGGTGGCGTTGGGATGCTGTTGGCGGAGCTTTTGGAGGACTTGGGTGAGTTGCTCGGTTTCTTTGAGGTTGGCTTGAGGGGCGTAGTTGTGATTGTTTTCGATATATTGATCGACTTGCTCGAAGACTTGGACTTTCTGGGCGTTGGGAAAGTTATATTTACTGTTGCTCATTGGGATTCTCGGATTCAAGTAAAAGTTGTTCTAGGTTACGTGCGCCGTGGACAACGCGAACGATGTCGATCGTGGTTTCGGTGAGTTCGTAAAGGATGAGGTAGTTTTTAAATCCTTTTCAAGGATGTCTTGAATGACGATCGGGCGTTTGATAAGGTTTGGCATGGTTAGCCCAGGTTTTGACGGACGGTGCGGCGGATGTGGTCCCAGTCGTCTTGGGTCATGGGGGTGGATGGTCCGGAGTTGATGCCTTCGAGGGCGAGGGTTTCGAGACGATCGAGTTGGGTTTCGTTTTGGGCTTGATCTTGCTGGAGGAGGGCTTGGATGTAGTCGCTGGGGGTGGAATAGTGTTCGGGGGTGAGTTTGGATTGGAGGTAGACGGTGAGGTCTTCGGGGAGGCTGATGGAGATGGTGCTCATGGTGGATGGATGGATAGGGATAATTTTATGATGCCTGATTTTTGGGATCTTTGGGTGGGGCTTCGTGGTATGTGTCTACTTGTTCAAAGATCCTAACGTCGGTCGCGTTCGGGAAGTAATTATTAGTCGTGTGAGGCAATCGATCGCCTTCACGAGAGGAGCGATCGATCACGTTTCAGAAAGGAACTGTTTTTCATATGCGGCGATGATGTTTACGATCGTTTCGATTGCGATATCGGTGCGGTCAGATTTTGAATAAAGGGTAACGAGTAAAATGTTGTCCTGGGATTTCAGGTAGTAAATGACACGATAACCACCGCTTTTTCCTTTTTTAGCGTTGCTATTTTTAAGACGGACTTTGTAGACGATCGATTGGATGCCTTGGATTCGATCGCCGGGTGTTTCGCCTTGAATCAGTTGATCTAGGAGTGGTTGTAGATCAGTTTGCAAGTTGTGATAACGTTTGCTCAGTTTACGGGTTTGGGTTTTGAAGTCCGGGGATGCGACAATTTGTATGAGCTGTATGGGGGCTGAGTCAGTCATTGAGATCATCCCAAAGTTGCGAGAGGGGAATGGTCTTGCCTGCTGCAATTTCTTGGAGACTGATCCGAAGATGGGCAAGGACGAGTTCGTCAGGGGTGTCGTCGGGGTCAATCGGTGCGGTCAGGATTTGACGATCGACGAGTACTTGATAAAAATCATCTACATCTATGTTGATGAGGGTGGCAGATTGTTCGATGAGAAGGATTTTTTGCTGGAATAGGGCGACCGCGAGTTCAATCCGAAGGTCAGTTTCGTTGAGCTTAAGACTGTCGGGAAAGTCTAAGGTGACTTGCATGAATTAGGCTCCGTCGGGTCGTTGGATCACTGTTTTAGTTTAGCGCTTGGGGCTGGCTTTCGCGGGACGATCGCATTTCCATCTAGTTTACGCGCCTTTATCGGGTGTTTCGCTGAATTTATCGAGGTAGGTGACGATCGCTTTTACAATCAAACTCTCTTCCCATTTAGCTTTGGTGACTTCGACTACGGTTGCTTTGAATGCTTGGACGTGACGTTCAGGATTGAAAAATTGCGCTTTTAAAATTCCCATTTGATGACGGAGTTTTTGCCAACGATCGGGGCTTTGGGTTTGGATTTGGTCCAGTTGTTGCTGAACGAGTTGATTGGCTTGCTCTTCGGTTTGGATGTTGGGGTGTTGCGCTTCGAGTTCTGTGATAAAAGTTTGGAGATCGGTGATTTGTTTTTGGAGCGCTTCGTCGGTGCCGAAGTAGTTATTTTGGGTGTCGATGATGGTGGTGGGTTGATGCCCTTGGTTGGATGCGAGGTTGACGGGTCCATTGAAGGTGCCGCCGGAAATACTGATGGTGCTGGGTTGTTCTGCCATTTGTTGTTTTGTTCTCCGATCGATCGACTCTAGTTTATCTTCAATTTTAGCAAAGGGATCGACTCCACCGCCTTCAAGAGAGGAGCGATCGGCTTTCCTGAGTTCTTCTGCTTGTTGGATTTCGTAGTTGTAGAATTTGCATTTGGCTTGGATACTTGCGATCACTTCCATTACATCTTTCGCTCCATCTGAAAAAAGACGCTCAGACAGGTAAGGGATTGCTCTTGGATCAGCACATGCTGCGAAATCACTGGCTGGGACATAATGATCTGTCAGTTCTTCATCTTCAAGATCTTCATCTCCAATCAAATCATCACGATTCCCTAAGAACATTACCAATTTAGATGGTATCCAGGTATCTCTAAAATATTCATCCTCGAACTCATAAGATTCACTCTGAATCGGATCAGAAGGATCTCCAAGATACCCTCCACAAAATGTTTCACCTATTGGAAGACTAAAGTCAATTTCTGGGCTTTCATACTCTTCTTCCAATCCTATATCCCACTCTAGTCTGCCCAATCTCTCCCATTCGCCCAACTCCTCTTCATTGTCTTCATTGTCAAAAAAACCGTCCTTGTTTTTATTATTCCCTGATTGTCCAAGCTCGAAACTAGCCTGATCTCTAACGTCAAAGCTGGGATCCAATAAAGAATTTTCTAGAACACTAACCATATTATCATCATTTCCAATCTTTCCTAAAGTTGCAATGATTGCTTTGCGAACTCCGGAGTCTTCATCGTTCAAGGCGTTCAAAAGAATATCAGTCAGCTTATCATCTCCAATTTCTCCTAAAAGGCGAGCGGCCTCCTCGCGAATTTCAGGGCTAACATCATTTAAGTAAGGTATTATGTCTCTGATCGTAGACTGACATTTAATCATGGATAAAGCGATAATAGCCTGCCTACGGATTTCAATTCTCTCTTCTTTCAACACATGTACTAGGAATCTAACGATGGATTCCCCACCCACTTCTCCTAAAGCTTTGATAGCTAGGATACGAATTTCACGATCATTAGCATCATCGCCAGCAACTTTACATAGACAATCTGTGATGCTTTCACCTCCAATTTTTCCCAATAAATATATAATTCTTCTTCGATTTTCTACACTTTCATCGCCCAACATCTCCAACAAATAATTAATCTCGGATTTATCAACAATTCGTGCTAATTCCTCGGCAGATTTCCATCCAATTTCATGATTTTCATGCTTTAGTAATTGAAGCAGAAGGTCGATACTAGGCTTTAATTGAAGAACTTTTACTAATTCTATTGCCTGAATACAAACACCAGTATTTTGGCTTCGCATATCCTGATTTAAGTTGCTAATTAATATATCTTTGTAAGCAAGATTTAGCTTAACAGCGCCCATAGAAATAGCTTCAACAACTGCTGAATCGCTTTGAATTTTTCTCGTGATAGTATTCATAGTTTCTTTACTTAGATCTCTATCTATCAAAGCTTTTATAGCCTCTAAGCGTATATTCTCATTTAGATCATTTAATGCCTCTATTAAAATAGAGGTAGATACATTACTAGTAATGTTAGAAAGTGCTTCTATACTTCTTCTGCGAATGTTGAAATCGCCATTTTGTAGCGTTTTTTCTAGATAACTAATAGCACTAGTGAATGTCGTTTTTCCTAACAATGTGATTTTGAGTCGTTGAGGAATTTTTAATTTTTTAATTAAAGGCAATATTTTAGGTTGTAATTCAAATCGCACCTCCCCCGCCAACCGCGCCCCCAACATCAAATCCACATCTAAGGCCAACTCCACCACACGTACCGCCTCTTTCTCATCTTTCATCAACGACAATGTAATTGCGATCGTCTCCGTCCATTTTAGATAATTCAAATAAAAATGCTGAAATCGATCCTTCTCCATTACATCAAGATGATGATTGTTAAACATCACGAGCAACACTTCCGCCGCATAGTATTCCTGAAATAACTGGTGACGAAACTCAACTCGTCGATCGTCCGTCGCCACCTGCAACAAATGATGCTCCAGCAAATCCTCCAACCATTCCTTTGCCTTCGCTCCTGGATCACTCACTCGCCCCACCACAAAATCCTCGATCGCCTTCTCTGCTGTCCTCCAATCGATTGTCAACTCCAACTCCGTCGGCTTACCTTCATCACCCGTCATCATCACAAATGCCAAATGCTGCAACACCTCTGATTTAAACCGCCGAAAATCTACCGATACCGCAGGCAACCCTTTGAACTTTTCATACTTTCGATCGAACTCCCGAAACAACTCCCCTTTATTTTGCGGAATTTGACCTGTTTCAGGATCAAACACATCACATAACATTTTTAATAGCAATGGTGTTTCAGAAATTTCTTTCAGCCGATCGCGCAACTGTTTCAAAAGCCGTTCCCCCTGACCTGGTAAATACTTTCCCACAAACTCACGCAACTGATCAGGCGACAATGGCTTCATCTCAAACCGCTTCCCAATCCCCAAATCCCCACCGATCGCCAAATCCCTCGCCGTGAAAACCATAGGAACCGAAAGATTATCTTCCCGAAATTGGGCTAAATCCTGGCGCAACTTCTCAGTTGGAATCTCATTTACGCCATCAAGTAACAGAACCAACCGATCGGCAAACAACCATTCATCAATCTGATCATCCGCTACCCGAACCCTTGCTCTACGAAACTCCGCTTTAATCAGTTCTGATACCGATCGATCGCCCTTCAACTGCACCAAAACCGGAATCTGCCCCTCCTTTGCCAAAGCCACCGCAAGCTGCTGCAATGCCATCGACTTCCCTGAACCTGGTCGCCCAGCTAAAAGCACATGCTCCCGATCGTCCCCCAGCGCATATTTCCGCAAGCCATCTAGCACTAGAAATTGCTCATTTTTTTGACTCAGTTGTCGATCGTTTCCCTCTTCCCCTGAGGTCCGATCGACTTTTTCCACCGACTGAACCTTCAATGGCAACACTGCATCAGTCGGCGTGTAAAGACTTTGCGACTCCGAATAGTTTCGCTGAACAAAATCAAGATAGGGCTGAAAGTCAAAATCAGGCATAGGAAATGGGCGATCGAAGAAGCAATTCTCCTTAGGATAGCGAATATTCAGGGTTTTGCGATCGCGTAGTCCCATCGATCGATCACAATATGCTTTACCCGGAACTCAGACCCTTAGGACAAGTCATCTTCTGAAATCTGAGCAACTTTCATCAAAGCTCTTAAAGTTCCAACTTTCAAGTCTTGATTACGGTGAACTGGAATTGAAAGAATCGCATCAAAATTAGGATGACTATGAATATGATGACTACCCGTAACTCTTTCTAAAACCCAACCTTGTCGCTCCACAACCTTACAAAGCTGTTTCCCAGAAATTGACTTCATACCGCAATTTCAACAATTTGAGCCATCGGTTCAAGCTTGACACGATTATTTGCAACATCCATCCATCCCTCGATCGCATCCTTCAAGTTTGCCAAGACCTCCTCCATCGAATCACCCTCTGTAATACAACCTGGCAAACCCGGCACTTCAGCCCAATAGCCACCCTCTTGTGCTGGATGAATTACAGCTTTCATTTTCACGGCCTACCCTCCTAATGAGTCTTCGCTCAGAATTATAACCCGATCGTCCCTCCGCATTCGTCAACGTGTAAAGACTCCACTATTCATAATGGCGGCGCACGGACTCTAGATAGGACGAAAAATTAGGCATAGAAAACGCGATCGGAGCAATTCTTTTTAGGGTAACAAATATTCTGAGTTTTACGTTGACCAAGGCCAATCGGATACCATCGATCGACCTTGAATGTCACAATAGACTAGCTTTCTTCAGTCGTCCGAACGATCGGATTAAACGGAACTGCTTTAGGAACCGAGTTGTTAGTTGGGATTTGTGCGGCAGTTTCAGCGATCGTTCTTGCCATATTGATAAACTCCGAAGGCATCATCACCAGCGTTGTAGTGTTATTCTCAGCTCCAATTTCCGTCAGCATTTGCATCCGACGAAGCTCCAACGCCATCGGATTGGCAGCAATTTGAGCCGCAGCTTCGGAGAGCTTTTGAGACGCTTCTTGTTCCGCAGACGCTTTGATGATACGGGCGCGTTTTTCTCGGAGTGCCTCCGCTTCCTTTGCCATCGCCCGCTGCATCGATTGCGGAATTTCGACATCTTTGATTTCGACCCGTTCGATCGCTACGCCCCAAGACTCCGTAACCTCATCAACGATCGATTGAACAGCATCATTGATTTTGTCCCGTCTTTGCAGGACATCATCGAGGCTATTTTGTCCGACAACATTGCGCAACGTCGTGAGGGCAATTTGGTAGACCGCTACTTGATAATTTTCGACCCGATTAATCGCTTTAGACGGATCGATGATGCGGTAGTAAAGTACGGCATTAACCCGAATGGTGACGCTATCGGCGGTAACGGTTTCCTGAGGCTCAATATCAATGGTTTTGGTCCGAATATCGACTTGGACTTTTTGATCCACCAGCGGCACCACCCAATACAATCCCGGTCCTTTGACCGAATGGTTGCGACCGAGCCGAAAGATAATTCCGCGCTGGTATTCCCGATCGATTTTGATCCCTTTCGCTGTAAAAAGACCGATCGCTAAGAGTGAAGCAACGATAAATTCCATAGATTAAATATTGTCCTAGTTAGTTCATCTAAGATAACCAATAAACCTGTTTCTGTGACTCACGACAACGCTACGGGTCCTCTGCAAAGAAGTCCGCATCCTCCCGTACCGACGACTCCACTAACTCGATCGACCTAAACCTCACGTCCTCCTGATACAAATACGCCATATCCAACGCCTCCAACGTCGCCCGAACATGCGTCCGAATCGGCTGACTCCCCACCGATCGCACCAAATTCGACACATCCAACCGCGAATCCCACGCACGGGCCGTCCCATGCAAAATCACAAGATGCTCCAACAACGTCACCAAATTCGCCGTCTTCAACGGTTTAATCGTCGGACAGTGCGAACTCACCGCCTGCTCAAAAAACGATCGCATAACGGCCCCCGCCTCAGCCTCAAACTTATCGACAGCCAACTCCGGAATCTGAACTCGATCGTTCTTCGCCGTTAAGGTTATCGTCCCGCTAAACCACACGTCATTGCGCAAACTCGACGCCACCATCCCAAAGCTTCAAATCCTTACGGATGAGATCCGTCAGCGACTCACGCAGATCCGGAAGTTCTCGCGTAGAGTTCCGGGTAGGAATCCCAGCTCGGAGCGATTCAACGACCATAATGGCTTTTCGGCGTGATGCTTCATAGCGTTCTATTTGATGTTCTGCTGCGCGTTCCATAATTTAACCCTCCTCCATTGCCATAAACGTAGTCTCAATCACTCTCGCTCTCAGTTGACTGTGTTCATACAGTTCTGGAGTTTCGCGATCGTGCAGCTCATAACCCGACTCTTGAAATAGCGATCGCAATTTCATTTGCACCTGCTC
>JAYVVL010000042.1:0-6308 GCA_043787035.1 Synechococcales cyanobacterium | reverse complement strand
CTTTGAACCGAATTCCTATCGCAAATGGGCACCGGACCTCGCTAAAGATGGATTTTATCGTTGGTTAGATAAGTATTTCTTGACCTTACAAATTCCGGTTGCATTGATTCTCTATGCGATCGGCGGCTGGTCTTTTGTAGTGTATGGCGTATTTGTAAGAGCCGTGATTCTTTGGCACACCACATGGTTAATCAATTCCGCTTCTCACATGACAGGCTATCGATCGTTTGATTACACCGAAGACAACTCCCGCAATCTCTGGTGGGCAGCACTGTTAACCTACGGCGAAGGCTGGCACAACAATCACCACGCTCATCCCAATGTAGCCCCAGCGGGTCGCACCTGGTGGGAAATCGATATGACTTGGTGGGCGATTCAGGTATTGCAGAAGCTGGGTCTAGCGAAACGGGTTGTACTGCCACCGAATGTTTGATCGAAGTGACCCTACCTACACCCTAAAAGGCTTCGCCAACGAACTCGAATCACGCTCATGTCGTTATTCAGCCGATCGAAGCAAGTCAGAATCCAGCGATCGATCGCACCTAAAGGTAAAATAAAATACCTAAGTTGAGATCTGTCACCCGGTTGAGAGGAAACGAAATGAAGAATCAGGTTTTAGACGTCAGAAATCTACGCGTTGAGTTTAAGGGACGCGAAGGATCGGTCGTAGCCGTGAATGGGATTTCATTTCAGGTGCAGCGGGGACAGACGCTAGGAATGGTGGGGGAATCGGGTTCGGGAAAATCGGTGAGTGCCTTGGCGGCGATCGCACTGGTGCCTGAACCTGGAACCGTGACAGGCGGAGAACTGTGGTTTAGTGAACCCGATGCTCAACCCGTGAACTTACTCAGTTTGCGCCCCAAGGAGCTTGAACGCTATCGGGGCGATCGGATTGCGATGATTTTTCAAGAGCCGATGACGTCGCTTAATCCGGTCTATAGCGTTGGGTTTCAGCTCATTGAGGCGATTCGGCAACACCAGCGATTGAGCGAAAAAGAAGCGCAAGATCGCGCCATCTCACTGCTGCAAGAAGTGAAGTTACTGCCTGCGGATGAATCGTTGCTCGACCAATATGCGAGGACGGCAGATCCAACCAAATCGGCATGGTTGCACAAAAAAGCAATGCTCGATCGCTATCCGCATCAGCTATCCGGGGGGCAGTTGCAGCGAATTATGATTGCGATGGCCATTTCCTGTGACCCTGTGTTGCTGATTGCCGACGAACCCACGACGGCGCTAGATGTGACGGTTCAAGCGGCGATTTTGGACCTATTGCGAGAATTGCGCGATCGGCGGGGCATGGGGATGATGTTCATTACTCATGACTTAGGGCTAATTGCGGAGATTGCGGATCACGTTGTGGTGATGTATGAAGGCAATATTGTCGAAGAAGGCAGCGTCCTGGATATCTTCTCAAACCCAACCCATCCCTACACTCAAGGCTTACTAACCTGTCGCCCCAACCCTCATCGACGGCTAAAAGTGCTGCCGACGGTGGCTGATTTTATGCGCGTTAGTGTGGACGATCGGGGCATCAAACAGCTTACAGCTAAGCATAAAAATATTGCGGCGGTGCTGTCGGAGTTGCCGGAAGTGAGCGACAAAGAGGTGCAGCAACGACAGACAACATTGCAGTCCGGTGAGCCTTTGGTGCAGGTGACGGGGCTGAGTGTGGCCTACCCGGTGAAGAATGCGATCGGCCTAGTGGACAGCTATTTCATGGCGGTGAATGACGTTTCCTTTGACGTGTATCCAGGTGAAACGTTAGGACTGGTGGGTGAATCGGGATGCGGAAAGTCAACACTGGCGCGAACGCTGTTGCGATTGATTGAGCCTACGTCAGGCAAAATCCAGTTCAATGCAAACGACATCCTGAAGATGAAACCCAATGCACTGCGACAGCTTCGTCAAGAAATGCAAATCATCTTCCAAAATCCTTTCAGCGCCCTCGATCCACGGATGAATGCGGGCGATGCAGTAATGGAGCCGTTAAAGATTTTTGGGCGGGGAGGACGATTGGATTTCCGGGAGCGGGCGAAGTACTTACTCGATCGGGTGGGACTCGATGGCAGTGATGCGACGATGATGCGATATCCGCACCAGTTTTCGGGCGGACAGCGCCAACGGATTTGTATTGCACGGGCGCTTGCGTTGAATCCCAAGTTCATCATCTGTGATGAATCGGTTTCTTCTTTGGATGTTTCAGTGCAGGCGCAAGTGTTGAATTTATTAAAAGAATTACAATCGGAATTCAATCTCACGTACATTTTTATTTCCCATGATCTGAGCGTGGTTAAGTTCATGAGCGATCGCATTATGGTAATGAACAAAGGTTGTATTGAAGAGTTGGGACCCGCCGATCGAATTTATGATGCGCCCGATCGAGAGTACACCAAACAGTTGATTCGGGCGATTCCGGTGGGGAGTCTAGAGCGTATTCGGGAGTTACAAGCGGCGCGGTAGGGAGAGGGGTTTGTTGAGAGTAATTCAACTCGGGGGGAGAATTTGCGGCATAACAGGCTTGTGATCGGTTTTAAAATTTTGCCTTGCGAGTGACATTATGCGCAGGCGTTGCAGTATTGGACTTATCAGATTCCTCGATCGCAGTATGTGGTGCTGTGTAATTTTGATGAGTTTTGGATTTACGATTTTAATATCCAGGTGGATACGCCTGTGGATATGGTGCGGTTGGATCAGTTTGTCGATCGCGCGTTGAGTGCGTTTGCGTTCATGGAGTCTAGCGTTCATAAACCTGTATTTCGCAACAATCAGCAGGAGATTACGGAAACGGTTGGGAAGCGGATGGGTAAGCTGTGTCAGATGTTGAAGGCGCGGGGAAAACGGGATGGGTTTGATGATTTGGTGGCGCAGCGATTTGTGTTGCAGTGTGTGTTGGCGATGTTTGCAGCAGATCGAGGGTTGTTGCCGAAGGTGTTGTTTTTACGTTGTGTGCGGGAATGTGTGGCGGGTGCGAGTTCGTATGATGTGCTGGGGGGATTGTTTTTGGCGATGAATACGCCGGGGGTGACGCCTGCGGGTCGGTATAAGGATGTGGAGTATTTTAATGGTGGGTTGTTTGAACGGGTGCATCCGATCGAGCTGACTGAGCAGGAATTGAAGATTTTGGAAGTGGCGGCGTTGGAGGATTGGAGTCGGGTGCGTCCTGCGATTTTTGGGAGTATTTTTGAGGGGACGGCGAGTGCGGTGGAGCGGCATAAATATGGGATGCACTATACGTCGGAGGTGGATATTATGAAGATTGTGCGTCCGACGATTAGTCGGTTTTGGGAGGAGCGGATTGAGGCGGCGGGGACGATCGGTGAACTGAATGCGTTGCAGTTGGAGTTACAGAATTATCGGGTGCTTGATCCGGCTTGTGGAAGTGGGAATTTTTTGTATTTGGCATATTTGGAACTCAAACGAATTGAGCGGGTGTTGTTGGATAAGATTTCGGAAAGGCGGCGGGGAAGTAGTGAGCAGATTTCTATGGGATTTGTGACGCCGTTGCAGTTTTTTGGGATGGATTTGAATCCGTTTGCGGTGGAGTTGGCGCGGGTGACGCTGATGATTGCGCGGAAGATTGCCATTGATAACTTCGGGATTTTGGATCAGCCTGCGTTGCCGTTGGATTCGCTGGACCAAAATATTATTTGTACGGATGTGTTATTTACGGAGTGGGTGAAGGCAGATGCGATCGTTGGTAATCCGCCATTTTTGGGTGGGAAACATATGCGCCTTCAGCTTGGCGATCGATACATAGACAAAATTTTCAAACGGTTTCCTGATGTTAATGACGTTGATTTTTGCGCCTACTGGTTTCGGTTAGCACAAGATAATTTAGGTGAGTCAGGGCGAGCAGGGTTGGTTGCGACGAACTCAATTAGTCAGGGGAAGAGTCGAAAAGCTGCGCTCGATTACATCACCGAGAATGGTGGAATCATTCACGATGCAATTTCAACACAGGTTTGGTCTGGCGAAGCAAAGGTTCATGTCAGTATTACCAATTGGAGTAAGCAGCAGCCTCAGATTTTTTATCTCGACAATAAGGAAGTTTCAAGAATCAATTCATCGTTGCAAGGTGAGATTGATGTTTCTAAAGCTAATCGACTTAATTCAAATATCAATTGGTGCTTTCAAGGTGTGATTCCAGTCGGGAAAGGGTTCATCTTCACTGAAGAACAAGTCAATGCCTGGATTAAAGCCGATCGTAAAAATCAAGAAGTCCTCAAACTATTTTCCATGGGCGCAAATCTAGCTCAAGAAGTTAATGGAAAGCCCGATCGATGGATTATTGATTTTAATGATATGCCTTTTGACGAAGCAAGTACTTATAAATTGCCATTTCAGCATGTGAAAAATTTGGTCAAACCCGATCGTGATAGTAATCGAGAAGCGATCATGCGTGAAAAATGGTGGCGATTTAAGCGGACAAATGAATCAATGAGAAGAGCGATCGCACCTCTCACCCAATATTTTGCAGTTCCCAGAGTTTCCAAATGGGCAATCTTCATTCCTTTTCCGTCTAATTGGTTGGCTGGAGATAAGTCTGTTGTTGTTGCAACTGATGACTTCTATATTTTAGGAATTCTCGCCTCAAACGTTCATCGAACCTGGATGCACGCTCAAAAATCTACGCTTAAAGCCGATATTGCCTACACACACAAAACTTGTTTTGAAACCTTCCCGTTTCCGCAAAAACTAAAGCCAAAGGAAATCGAAGCTATCCGCACCATTGCCCAAGAGTTTCATGACTATCGCACTATTCAAATGGCGCAAAAAAAGTGGGGAATCACAACGCTCTATAACGAATTTTTCGACGAAAGAGCCTCTGGACTCTTTAAACTTCATGCAAAGCTTGACGACCTCGTACTCAAAGCTTACGGCTTTAGCAAGACGGACGATCGGCTAGAGAAACTTCTCGCGCTGAACTTGGAAGTGGCAGAGAAAGAGAAGAATGGGGAAAGTGTCATTGGATCTTGGGCACCGGATAATGTGCCCAAAGGTTGAACGGTAAGTGATGCTGAAGTGCGATCGATCGTTGCGTAGGCCCGATCGGCTGATGGGACAGAAACAGCATTCCTAAGCGTAACTGAAAAGGATTTACTCGGTTGGTTTACGCATTGCTGTTACTGTACAGAAGAAGATTGGCAAACCTTTCTAAACGAGAGTTGATTCATACTCTGATTCGTACCCCACTAGACTGAAAATGGTTATACGATGACCCTAATTATTGCACCACCACACAAGATTTGAACTCATTCTTAAACGTCTGTGGTCCCTGATACCCTGACAATTTGGCCAACTCGTCTAACTTCTGAACCCCAAAATAGTACTTGCCATTAATCTTCCAAGTCGGAAACCCGGCTGACTGCTTCGTCTGTTCTGTCGCCTTATTCAATTCATTTCGACACACTTCTTCCTGAGCATTTTTTCCATCCGGATTGCACTCTGTATTCGGCAAATCTGCTATCGCCTGCTGCCCAAACAACTGCTTTTGTTCACAACAATGCGGACAGGTATAACTCGTATACAACTCCGCACCCGACGTCTTCAAATGCTTCGCTAAGGCTGCTTCCGCATCGCCAGACTGGGTGCCTACATAAAACATAGCCTTGCCCGCCTTATCCGTAATCCCATAGCCCTGCGTCGAAATATTGGTATCCGGAGCATAAATAGCTAGCGTCGTTACAAGCGTCACAATAGAAACGATCGTTCCTGACATAATCATTGCCCCAAGTCCATCCCAATCTCGTCCCAACAGCGTCAACGCAAACATGGCTGCCGCACAAATCGCCGAGAACAAACAGAATGGACAAAGACCATTCCAACCCAGCAATTTTCCTCCAAAAATAAATTCAGAGAACATCACATTCATTAAATAGCCACTGAACAACAGCATCCCCGTGGACCCCAAAAACAGCAGCCACCACGTCTTATCTTCAGCATCGTTACGCAATGACTTATTTGTCTTCGCATTCACAAGGAGCGGTGACAGCGCAAAAATTGCCATCGCACCATAAGCTAACAATCCAAATAGCGATAGCGGCTGGCCAAAGACCGTAGCATAGCGACTCGATAACACCGCACAGGTCTGCGTCGGACAGCTACTCGCCGTGTACCGTTGGTAGGTCAAAAAGGCGGTATTTATAATCCCCAGTGTAGCGATCGCCCCAATCAACGGACGAGACCAGCGGTACAACCAAGGCAAAGGACGTTTACGACTCATAGCAAAATGGGGGATGGTGGGGCAATTCTAAACGCTAGGCTTCCAATTCTAAACCGAGTTCTAAATTCTAAATTCTAAATTC
>JAYVVL010000041.1:0-2172 GCA_043787035.1 Synechococcales cyanobacterium | reverse complement strand
AGATACGGGGATTGGGATGGATGAGGCGGTTCGATCGCAGTTGTTTAATGCGTTTTTTACGACGAAGCCAGTTGGGAAGGGGACGGGCTTGGGATTGTTAATTAGTCACCATATTGTGACGGAAAACCATGGGGGAAAGTTGAGCTGTACGTCAGTTCCGGGTGAAGGGAGTACGTTTACGATCGCCCTTCCGATTCAGATGGGTGAGCCGCATTTTCGCGAGAATTAATCTCACCCGAAGGCCGCGTTACTTCGTGAGTGGGGTGGGGGCCAAAATGACTAACGTGTCGGCGGGTCCTGGCTGGGGGATGGGCGTTATTAATCCGCTTGCTCCTAATACTGAAGTGGGACTGGTGGGCATTAATTTTAGAGGTTGAGGGTTGATGAGAGTTGATGAGGGAGGAGATGTGGTCCTTAAGCGATCGCGCTGTTTGGTGAAAAAATCTGAGGTGGCTTCGGTGAGGTTTTCTTTCTGGGCTGCGCGCTGTTCGACTCGATCGAGGTTGCTGTCCCCCTGCATGACTCGGTGAATCATTTGCATCATGCTTGATGTGTTGTCCCCACGGGAGGAAAACGGGTCTGATGAGGATTCTGTGCCAATGCTTTGCAGGGAAGAGGCGTCGCTAGCCTGTGCGACTTTGCTGAAAAGTACGCCTCCTAGTAAGACTAGAGCTGAAATCTTCAATGCTGAATGCAAAAAACTCGCCATAAAGTTACTCTCATTATGATGTTGCAGGCTAATTGTAGCGTTTTTGGAAAATGTCGGGTATTCCTAATCTTGAGGATTTTACTCTAACGATCGTCCGAGCAATGGTCTGACTCCCACTAGCATTGCCGCTGCGAACACTAGCAGCAATACAATACATCCGCCGATTGATACGTCTCCCCAAGGAGCAGCCATCACAACTGAAAAGATTCCCCAATCGGAATGCGAATAGACATATCGAATCGGCTCGATCGCATAGCTTAAGGGGTTCAGCAACGCAATCCACTGTAGCCACGTTGGCATGAACGCGATCGGTGCTAAGGCTGTACTGGCGAATAGGAGCGGTAGGTTTGTGAGTAAAATTACGGCAATAAGTTCAACATGTCCCTTTAATGTGAATGCCAATGCGAGTGAAACCGAGGTTACGGCTAATACCAATACTGAAACGATCGCTAAGATTAAGGCCATTCCTGATGGATTAGGCAATCCTGATCCAAGTAAAGCAATGGTGATGACGATTGCCACAGTTTGCAACAAGCTCAATGAAACAATAAAAATTGCTGATGCTAATACAATGGACGACCGCGAGACTAGGGGAGCCATTAATAGTCGGTTCAGAAATCCAAACTCTCGATCGAACATCACCGGAAGCCCTGCATTAAGCGCACCTCCAAAGGCGGTAAACACAATCACCCCTGCGCCCAAAAACTGCTGATACTGCCCACCTAAAAAGCCTTCCGGTGCATTTTGAAACAATGCACCAAATAATACTAGCCACATTAACGGCTGAATTAGTCCTGCAATCAGGGTTGAAGGTCGCCGAATGAGCTGAATAAATAATCGTCGGGTCAGCGCAGTGGTTTCCTGAATGCCGTCTTGAAGATCGGTTAGGAGGTCAGTCGGTGCGATCGGATTGTCCAGGATCTCAACGTTAGGCTTTTCAAATTCAGGTTGAAAAATAGATTGACTCATAATTTATTCTCCTAAAAATCTATTTCTTAATTTCTCAAGTATCTAGTCTGATGATAAATCATTCCTCCGGCACATGACCCGACAATAATGCCAATAGACATGGAGGCCGCTACGCAGGCGGTGAAGAACTCGGGGACCATCCGATCGAAGGTATCCGTTTTTAAAAAGTATACGTTGGCGATGAGGCCTAGTAATGATACGACTCCTCAGGGAATAACCGCTCCCCCACTGCCCACCGTCTGACTCCATGGTTGCGCATTTGCCAGAGCAATAGGCCGACGATCGCAATGAGTAAGCCTGCTATTCCCATGAAAGCGATTAGAGATAGACCACTTTCAGACATTTCTCCCCATTGATTGTTCCAGAAACTTCGCAGCAGGAGAAAAAGCGGTGCAATCAGGATTGAGGTGATGGACCAGGTTACGAACGCCATGACAAATGACGAAGAGAGTAATTGATAGGTCGGGAGTTTCCGGCAAAAGGCAAAGGCCACC
>JAYVVL010000040.1:0-6324 GCA_043787035.1 Synechococcales cyanobacterium | reverse complement strand
AGTTTTGTCCATGTCAGCGTCCGTCATCCGATTGCTCTGCATTGCTGCCGCATTCTGATAATCGAATCGAAAATCAACGATTTGCCCAGCACTATCTCGAATCGCCGAGTAGATGCCAAAACAGTCGATCATATTTTCCACAGATGCCCGAAACCGCTCCTCTTGCTTCTGTAATTGTTGCTTCAAAAGCGTATTTTCGATCGCACTGCGGATTGTTACGAGTAATAGCTCTGTTGTCAGGTCGCTTTTGACTAAGTAATCTTCCGCACCTAGTTTAATCGCGCGAACGGCGGTATTTTCGTTACCCCGCCCCGAAATCATCACAACAGGCGGATTAATGCCACTGGTTTGAGCCAATAATTGCTCTAGAAAGTCTAGCCCACTACCATCGGGCAATGCATAGTCTAGCAACACAGCATCGATCGATCGGGTCTGACACAATGCTAGTCCCGCTGCTACAGATTCTGCCTCCAAAACATGGTACACACAATTTAAGTCTCCACGGAGTGCGCGTCGGTACAGCTCTCGATCGGTGATCAAATCCTCAACTATTAAGACAGTGAATGTTTGGAAGCTCATCATTACACTCATGTAAGACTCAACATCTTGACACAACTTACGGTTGACTAGACGTGTTTGAGTATGTGGATGAAAAACTATGCTAATTAAGAAGTATTACCACATTTAAATTCTATTCACAATTTAGAATATATTTTGATTCAAAAAATCGCCCCACTTGTTTAAACCTTGGTGAAGAGGCCCCCAACCCCAATTCTGGGGGCTTCGGAAACTCATGTCTCCCCAGAATTAGGTTCTTGGGGGCTTTCCTTGCCAGAGACTTGGAGATCTGGGATGTTGTTCAGCTGCTAGTCCCTTAGAGTTAAAGAAGCGATTCAATTTCGGCAACACTCAACCCCAACGCCTCTGAAATTTGTAACGGCGTTAACCCCATAGCCAACAGTCGAGGAACCGCCGATCGTCGAGCGATCGCTTCTTGATTGGCCCGAACAGTCTCCTGATCGGCCCGAATCATTTCTTGGATCGCGCTTTCAGCGGATGTCTGAATCCAATTGCCCGATCGATCGTACCAGCGTAACCATTTCCCCTCAATGCCGTAGTATTTTCCAGTCCAAATCCCAATGCCCAACTCCAACGGCTCAAACCAATAACGCGGCTCATCAAGTTCAACCGATCGATATCGAGCTTGTTCTAATACAAACACTCGAAGCTGTTGCTCGTAGCGGTCGAACACCACATAAAACGGCACTCTAAGAATTCGCTCATAGACTTCCCACTTCATCGGAGGCGTCCCAATCTCCCGAAGTTTTTCGCCGAGATCGTCATTCTCTGTTCCCGGCGACAACAGCTCAATCACCATAAACGGATTCACGCCTTCCTGCCACACCACATAGCTCCAACGCAAATCTTCAATCCGCTCCGCCACCGCCACCCCAAGGGCCAAGAACCAGTCGGGACGCTTACACCACTGGGTATGGTGGACATCATAATAAAGATTTAAATCAGTCCCAACAAACACTTCTTCGGGCGGATAGGTTTTGGGCTGACAAGTTTCCCGCAAGAGCTTGGGTTGGTAGTCGTGAAACTCATCAGGCAAACCAGGTTCCTTTGGATCTTCACTAGGTAAATCGTACATCGTCGGGAGCGATACCAGAGGCGACAGGGGATACCGCGATCGACACATCAAGTTCGCTCCTGTAGAGATAATGAGAATAGGTACTGATTTTATCAAATATCCACGGTTCTTACGGTTTAGATTCGTTACGTGCAGCCCATTTCCATGATTTTCCAATCCTTCCAGGTCCGATAACGGGCGATCGCACTAAGCGGAAAGTGTTGTCGATACAGATGATAATTTAGATAGAAATGTTGCGGGAATCCAGTTCCGGTGTGCCAAGCTTCATCCCAACTCCCATCGGCGTTTTGGGTTTTAATTAAGTAAGTGATGCCTCGATCGATCGCGCTTTCAAGTTGTCCTCGCAGCGGCTGATTCTGGAGACCTATTGCCCCTTCACCCGACAACAATCCAATTAAGGCCCAAGCCGTTTGCGATGGCGTACTATCACCTTGCCCCATAGCAGATCTATTTTTATAACTTTCGCAGGTTTCTCCCCATCCGCCATCTTTATTTTGACAGTTCACAAGCCATTGCACCGCCCGCAGCGTCATCGATCGAAACTGCGTTATTTTTCCCATTGCATCTAGTGATGCTAAGACGCTGGACGTTCCGTAGATATAGTTTACGCCCCACCGCCCAAACCAGCAGCCTTCCGGTTCTTGTTCTTGCACCAAATAGGTCAACGCCCGATCGAGTTGCAATGGAGAAACACCCGATGCGATGGCGATCGGAATGTTTTTTGCTTTATTCAGTTGTCCGACCATCTCCAAGACCCGCGCCGTTACATCGGCGGTATTGGGGTCAATCATTGCCCGTAAATCGCCGTAGGGAATGTCATTCAGCCAGTCTTGATCGTTGTTAAGATCAAACGCCGCCCAGCCCCCCGGCTTGCACTGCATCGTCGAAATCCATTTCACCGCCCGATCGATCGCTTGCTGTTTCAACTTCTCATCGCTGGACTCCGCTTGCAACAACGCCATCACTACCATCGCCGTATCGTCTACGTCCGGGTAAAAGCGATTGTCAAATTCAAAGGCCCATGCGCCCGGTGAACCCTTCTGGTTTTTGACCGCCCAATCACCGTAGTCCAAAATTTGCATCCGAATCAGCCAGTCCGCCGAACGCTTCATTGAAGGGTGATTGGGTTGTAAACCGGAGAGCGAAAGCGATCGCATCACTAACGCTGTATCCCATACGGGAGAAACGCAAGGTTGAATCCAATACTCATCCGAGGTCTCAACACTAAAACGATCGATCGCCCCAATGCCGCGCAACACCATTGGATCATGCATGTTATATTGCAAACATTTCAGCGCCAATGATGAATTCAACATCGCTGGAATAATCCCACCCCAATCACCCGACGCTTCTTGGCGCTCAATGATCCACGCTTCCGCCGCCGCCAAACCCTCATTGCGAAATGGGACCACGCTAAGTTCTTCCGCTAGTTTGAAGGCTTGGTCTGCCCAAATAAACCCATCGGTCCAGTCGCCCTTGGACGGCAGGTGATATCTTGCTTGGCTTGACCCCTCAAGGTAGAGTTCGTCGAGTGTGATAGCAGGCTGAGTGCGCCACACAGGTTTACGATCGAGCACCACCATCAAGGGCACCGTACTTCCCCGCGCCCAGCTTGACATTTCATAAATCGTGACGGGCGAAATCCCATTGGGCAACAGCATTACCCACGGCGGCAACGACGGGAGTCCACGCCAGTCATAGCAACCGATCAGCGCAAGATGAAGCTTGGTAAAAATCCTGGCTTTGGTCAATCCACCTTTCGACCAAATAAACTGCTTCGCACGAATCAAATCGGGATCATCCGCCGTTACGCCCAGCAATCGCAATGCCATATACGCTTCAATAGACACACTTAAGTCTCCCCCATCTCCAGCGTAGAGTTCCCAGCCGCCTGACGCTACCTGACGCCGCTGGAGATATCGTGCCGCTTTATCCATAGGACGACTCTGGTCAATGCCCCAGAGCTTAAACAGCAGGACGGCTTCGGCGGTGATACTGACATTGGACTCTAGACGGCCCCACCAGTAACCTTCAGCCGTTTGTAATGACAGCAAGTAGTGCTGGGATTTCGCTAGAGCCTCAGTCAGGGTTTTGAGAGAAGCTGAAGGAGTGGCTTGGGGGATTGAAGTTGGCATCATTATTCGATCGTGGCTTTTCTAAAAGATTAGGTCGAATTAGGATCCGGATTTGTTGATGCAGCCAGGACGGTCTTTAACGTGTTGGCAGACGCGCTGAAAGAGAACGCTGCGAGTCGATCGTGCGCCCGTTGCAAAAATTACAATGTCTTGTCCCGCAGCTTTTTGGACCTGAACGCCGCACACAGAGCAGATTTCAGCAGAAATAGCAGTTTGTTCTTGAGTCATAGGAGTATCCTCTTGAATGTTTTTCGATCTAACTTGATCTTCTGACTTTTGTATAGTACCTTTTGCGATAGTTTTTGCAAGACCTTTTACGATAAAGCGGATTAAATAATACTTTTGAACTATATTGGTTCTATCATTTCAATTTCTTTTCCCATGCCGCTCAAACCTAGCCAAATTTTAAGTCAGCTTAACAGTAGACGATCGGAGTTTTCGCGTTTCGATGAAGAAACTTTTCGAGTGTTGGCCCTGTATCAGAAGGCTATTATTGAGGCGATCGGGATTTCGACGGCTGAACTGGTCGATCGGTTGTCTAAAAAAAAGGACTGTGGTGCGGTGCCATTAGAAGGGCTAGATGCGTTTGAAAGCTGGATTTTGGCCTGCGGGTTGCAGTGGGAAAACCGAGAGCAGAGTAATGCTTGGGTCCGCGAACAGCTTGGCGGCGTTTCGACCTTTGCGGTGGATGGATCGCAGATTTATCCAGGGAAGGATTTGTCGGTGCCTGTGGCGTTGGTGCAGATTGGCTGGTTTGAAAATTTGCACACAGAACAGGGGCAATACTTCAAAGACATTGATTCCTGTGTGATGACGCCACAGGATCTCAAAGTTGAGCGATTGGGCGGGGAACTCGCCGATCGCAAGGTAAATATGCGGCGCTTTGAGATGGAGACACAGCGAATCGTGGATTACATCGAAGAACACGAAGGAATGGAAAATGCGCTGGCTTTTTTTGATGGATCATTTGTGGCAAGTTTCGCAGAGGCATTTGATCCTGAAACCCAGGAATGCTATGTGCGCTGCGTTCGCAATGTATTGGAAGCGAGTGAACATTTTCGCGTTGCCGTTGTGGCTTATATTGATACCAGCACAGCGCGAGATTTGACGTCGATGTTGCAGAATTTATTTAAATTACCTGACAACAAAGCCATTCATGATGCAAAGCTATTAGATAAGCTTTACTTTAATAAATTTGAACCTCAAACCATGGACTGGGGCGATCGCACTCCTATTTTTAAATGTGATCGATCGGGCATTCTTTCGACCTATGGTGTCCATGGCGATCGCATTGCCTTTTGCTATCTCAAAACTAATCGTGAAAGTCTCCCTGCTCGCTTGGAGTTGCCGATGTGGGTCTATGAATCCGGTCGCAGCGAACAGATTTTAAATTGGGTGCGGGCGGAGGTAGCGATCGGCGGGGGCTATCCTTATGTGATTGAGACGGCAGACCAAGTTGCGGTCGTGCAAGCTAAAGATCGACAGGCGTTCTATAAAATATTGCAGGATTGGTCCGAGAAGGAAGGCTTGAAATTGCGGATGTCACGCAAAATGGTAAGTAAAGCAAGGCGGCGGTAGACCCTGAATGAGGAGAGGCTTCATCAGACTGTCACGCGATCGCCATCTCGATCGCACCTCAATTGCATACAAGTCGTTCATGCTAAAAAAGCAGAATTCTGAAACCTGTCATGATGTTTTCCAAACCCCAATCCACTGCGATCGCCATGTTGCTGTTACTCACGCTAGCCCTTCCCAGTTTGGCCCAGAAAATCTCCCTCTTGAATGGTCCAAGGAGTGCCTCAAGCTGTCCCCGTGACTGGTCTCCCCAGCACACGATCGCACCTTCGAAAATTGTGGTGCAACCTTGGAAAGGACGGCATCATGTTTATGCTGAGTTCCAGTTGCCAGCGGGAACCTTTGCTAGCGATCGCGCTAAGGTGAATATGGGCGATCTTGGTGAGTTTTGCGGGGGAGTGTCGGAAGTGACAACAATGGAAAACTCGGTGGGGACTACAACGGCGATCGCCCGAATTCGCACTCGGACTGCGTTGTGGTTAATTGTACAAGGGAAGATCGGTGATTTGAATCAGGCAGCGAATTGGCAGTTACCGATTTCAGGTTAGGGTATATTGATATGGCTAAAGATAAAGTATGAGTAGTGGGCGATGGCAAAACTCTACTATCGTGGCATGGCAGAGCGAAACGGCAAACCCAAAACAGGTCGAAGTGCTAGACTTTTAGACGTAAGGCGATTCCCACAGAAAAGACTACCGATTAGCATCAGCATCTGTGAGAACTCGTAATATTGCAGCGGCTTCTGGGTACTTGTCTTCCCACCGTTTTGCACCTGAGTACCCGGATTGGGCACCCATAGCGAATTCCCATCCGCTTCTCGGCTAAGGCCAGTTCAACGCTTTCTCGCCCCATCCAAATCGAGTTTCTGCCAGTCGTGCTTTCCCCTCACAGTACTTCAGCGTCATTTCCGCTTGAAAGCTCCGACGATCCACCAGATTCATTTTGGAAGCAGCAAAACGG
>JAYVVL010000039.1:0-6336 GCA_043787035.1 Synechococcales cyanobacterium | reverse complement strand
AGGGCTTTAAGAACAGCGAAGGCTCCGAGGTAGTTGATAGCATTGTGTTCGCCCGGAAGAGGCAGTGGAAAAGCGGTTCCGTCAATGACAAGCCGATCGCCCTCAAAGCGTCCCTGAAATTGGCCTGCGGTAAAGCCATAAGAAATCGTTTTTCCCTGCCAACGCTGTTGTGCGGTGGTCACCAGCAACGGCTGGTCGGCGTTGTAAATAGCGATCCCACTGCTGGGCATTTCGGCGAAGAGTTCACATTTTGCTTGGGCAATGGCGGTTCGGGAGCCGAGTCGTTCGATGTGGGAGGTGCCAACGCTGGTAATCAGTCCGATCGTAGGTTCTGCAATGAGGGCTAGCTCGGCGATTTGGCCCGGTCCGCGCATGCCCATTTCGACGACAGCAAACTGGTGTTCAGCGTTAAGTTCGAGGAGCGTTTTAGGAACGCCGATTTCGTTGTTAAAGTTGGCTTGGGTCTTCAAAACTGGACCGAAGTGAGATAGCAGCTTCGCAACGAGTTCTTTGGTCGTGGTTTTGCCCACCGATCCAGTGATGGCAATAACGGGAATATCGAACTGTCGCCGCCACCAGCGTCCAATCGCTTGATAGGCTTTCAAGGTGTCACTGACCACCAGCACAGGTAAATCTCCCGCCTCAAACTCGCCCTCGACCACGGCAGCAACCGCTCCCGCCGCGATCGCAGCGGTCACATAGTTATGACCATCAAAGGTCTCCCCCCGCAGTGCTACAAAAAGCTGGCCGGGAACCACAGCGCGGCTATCGGTGGTGATGCCAAATGCGATCGTCT
This sequence comes from Synechococcales cyanobacterium, assembly GCA_043787035.1. Lineage (GTDB taxonomy): Bacteria > Cyanobacteriota > Cyanobacteriia > Leptolyngbyales > Leptolyngbyaceae > JAAFJU01. The sequence goes on along the minus strand of JAYVVL010000039.1, from coordinate 5,540 downwards.
CTGGGGTCAGGTCTTCTGGCATTAGATTAGAAATGATTCCACCTGTGGCGTCGGCTAAGGCAGCGAGGGAAGCGTGAAAGGAGCGGGTGCTGGGCATGAGTGCTAGGCATCGAACGGGATGCCCTATATTGAACCGCTTTGGGTGGGTGAGGTGCAACTTTTTTTAAGAAAATCAAAAAAGAGGTTGGCAGTTCGAGTTTTTTTGCTATAGTAAGCAGGCTTGAACGAAAGCGAGCGACTAGTACGCAGATATGGCGGAATTGGTATACGCGTACGCTTGAGGTGCGTATGTCTTTGACTTGCGAGTTCGAGTCTCGCTATCTGCATAAAGAGGGGGAAAGAATGAATGTTCTCTCCCCCTCTTTTAGGTACAACTCAGCCTAGAGTAGCGACCGCACCTAGTTTGGTTTCTGGGCAACAAGATACTTGCTCATGAAATGCGTAGACGCAGGCTGAATGATAAATCCAGCGCTTTCTAGGCGTTCAACCAGGTTATCTTGCGTGTAGTTGCGGTAGAACGGTTCATGGAACGTCGCCGCAAAGCCGTCCATCATGGCTCCCCATTCCGGTCGATCGTCAAGCTGAATAGAGTCACAAATCACAAAAGTACCCCCCGGCTTAATCACTCGAAAGGCTTCATTAATGACCTGTTGACGAACAGGAGCGGGCAACTCGTGGAACAAAAAGACGCAGCTCAGAAGATGAAAGTAGTTATCTACGTAGGGAAGCGATTCACCAGCAGATTGGGCTAGTTGGGGCAATTCACCCGGAAGTTGAGAAAGAAGCTGGTTAGCTTTGCGTAGGTAAGCTTCTGAAAGATCCACACCGTAGAGCTTTGCCTTAGGTAAAATGCTCCGCACCATCCGCAGAGTCCGTCCGGTACCACAAGCAATGTCCAAATGCTTGATGTCATAAGGGCTGGTCTCAGGGAAAGCGGCAATTCCGGCCTTGAGAGGAGCCAGCACTCGACGACGCATCGCATCTGCCGCACCATTAAATAGGATCTCGACTTGAAGGTCGTAGATCTGGGCCGATCGATCGCTTAGATACCCATTAGTTTGGTTATGGAAATTTTGGGTGTAATAGTTCGGGAGACCCGCCGTGTCAATGCGATCGTCAAACTCTCGAATATTCCCTTTCTGGGAGCGATTCCAGACCGAAGCGGTATCGAGACAAACAGCAGGGTAATACTTAATAAAGTCGTCCCAGGGGTTATCAAACAGGAGAGGCTTGGGATAGACGCCCCGTTCGGCATCCGCCCAATCAACCGCTAAAAGACTTTCGTAACTCTCCCGAACCTCCTGCATCATTCCATCGGGAATGGTCGGCACAGGACGATCGGCTGATTTTTCAATAAGTCCGAGGGGTTCTATGACCTGAAGGGCGCGTCTATAGAGGGTTTTGTGGGCCAGCCCGAACGCTGCTTTTCCCTGCTGGAGCGTTTGATATGCCAGCTTGGTTAGATCATCTGGAATTAACGTTTCAGCCATGGTTGGGTTCAGAAGTTGTAATGGAATATTTTCAATCTATTAAGTATTGTAATAAATTGGAACCCATTATGTAACTCACTCGTCTGATTGACCCTGCCATCTATCAAAAGACGCGTTACAGAACATTAGCCCGCATCAACGCGATCGGCAGTGCAGCCAGTTTGCGCCTCGTTGAGACATAAGCCCGCTTGCTGAAAACATCATAATCATTGCGCTCTATTGCACCAAGAATCCAGCTATAGGTCATTGACGCCGCCCATACAGGCCACCGTGCATCTTCGCTCAAGAATGAAATTCCCCGATCGGCTTCTACAAAAACCTTACGTGCCCGCGCAATTTGAAACTTCATCAATGCACGCCAACGATCGTCTACCACCCCGTTCATGAGATCTTTCTCGGTGTAGTTAAATCGATATAAGTCTTCCATCGGCAAATAAATGCGTCCGCGATGGCGATCCTCGCCCACATCCCGCAGAATATTGGTCAACTGATTGGCGATGCCTAACGCTGTCGCCTCTTTGACCGGGATGTACGGCGGGTTCAACCGATTCCAGGGTGCATTTTGGCTCGACTCGTCAATGCCCATGATCGTTGTAGACATTAGCCCGACCGTTCCCGCTACGCGGTAGCAGTAGAGTTCGAGGTCTTCGTAAGTCTCGTAGCGGTTGCGATAGAGATCCATTCGCTGCCCCTCGATCATGTCGCGGAACGGCTGAATGTCCAAGTCATAGCGCTCTAATGTATCCACTAGTGCCACATCGAAGTCATCCTGCGGCTTCCCGGCGAAGAGAGCTTCAAGCTGTTCTTCCCAGTCGTCTAAGGTTGCATTCGTGGTGTTACCCGAGTCTGCGCCATCGACTAGTTCATCGGTCCGACGACACCAGACATAAATCGCCCAAATGGCCCGCCGCTTCTGAGCTGGCATGAGCATCGTCGAGAGATAAAAACTCTTGGCAAAGTCGGCGGTCACTTGACGACAGCATTCGTAGGCAGTCTCGACAGATGCCAAGGTGGATTTTTTTTTCACAAGCGGAGGTTCAGGCAATTGCAGCATTCCAATCCAGGGGGGAAGGTTAGCAAAAAATGGCAAATTTATCATCTCATGGATTCTATCGTTCAGGGGCACTGTTGCACCGGATAGAAACAATTCAAGCGTTAGATCGCAGGTTTAGGTCGATCGACGTTCGGTAAAATAGCTGAAATTTAAAAAACCCCAGTGCGAAACCCCCAGTCTTAGGATTGGGGGCCTCTCGTGCAAACTCCTCTACACCGATACCAACTCCCGATCAGGAGTTTTCTCGACTGGGTAGGCGAGCGCGATCGCATTGCTAGCTTGCTTTCCAGACAAAACTGCCCCTTCCATGCTGCCCAGATATTCCTGCATGGTGTAGCTCCCCGCTAGGAAGAAATTGGCGATGGGCGTGGCCTGATCGGGGCGATAGGCTTGAGTGCCGGGGGAGGCCGTATAGACCGATCGTGGGGTTTTGACGACCTTATACTTCCGTATTTTGGCTGGATCCTCAATATCGAGGTGCTGCGGGAACAATCGCTTCAGTTCCAACATCGTGGCGTCGATAATTTCTTCGTCAGATTTATCGATCCAATCCTTTGCCGGGGCCAGAATGAGTTCCAACATCGATCTATCAGGGTCCGCATGTTCTTTGCAGGCGATGCTCATGTCGGCGTAGACACTCAAGATGTCGGACCTGGAAAACAGCAGATGATCGACATCCGTGAGACGACGATCGAACCAAATGTGAATATTAATGACCGGGACGCCTTCCAGGTTTTGCATCTTCTGGAAGACATCAATTTTTTTCCACGGCTCGGGCATTAGGACTTTGATCACGTCCACGGGCATAGCCGAAACAAAAATATCCGCTTCGACAATTTCGTCAGACTGGCCGTTAATGCCGCGCATGACCCAATGTTTGACCGTACCGTCATCATTTAAGACGATTTCCTTCAGCGGCTTATTCATCTGCACCGAGCCGCCCCGTTCAGTGAAATAGTCCACGATCGGCTGACAGAGGCGTTCAGAGTGCGATCCGTCTAGCAATGCGACCATGGAACCATAGCGCTCTCGCAAGAATTTATTGATTGCAGTGAGCGGAATGGTTGCTGAAACGTCTTCTGGGTTAATAAACGTCAGCGCTTTGGATGCAGCGATAAAAATATCAGAGTTAACCCGATCGTCCACGCCCTGTTTGCGGAGCCATTCGAGGAGACTGTATTTATCCATCTCTTCAACATATTTTTTCCCAAAGACCACTCCAGGCCACAGCCCGAGCGCAAATTTAAACTTTTGCTCCCAAGTGAGCATGTCATTATTTTTAATAATTGACGTGATGACGTGGAAAGGCGCAGGGATATTGGGAACCTTGAAATAGGAGTAGGTGCCGGGTTTTTCGGGTTGGTTGAAGATGAGCGCGTGCTCTTTCCATTGCAGGCGATCGCTGATTCCCAATTCCTCAATCAGTTGCAGCATATTGGGATAGGCACCAAAAAAGGCATGAAGCCCCGTTTCGTACATATCGCCGTCTTCATCTTCCCAGGCTGCAACGAGTCCGCCGAGAACGTCTCGACTCTCATAGACAATGGGCTGGTGTCCAGCATCCACAAGGTATTTAGCACAGGCTAGTCCGGCTAACCCGGCTCCGGCGATCGCGACACGCATGACTCTTCCACCAAATTGATCGGATGATTTGTAGACATTATACGTTACATGTTGTTACGTGCGATCGCGAGGCTCGACATCGATCGGGAATCCCTTGAAAATTACGATCGCAACATCTTCCGGTATTCAGACCAAACTCGCGAGGACAGGAAGACAATGGCGACTATCTGAATCAGGAGTGCGATCGTGATGTTGGTAAAGTCAAAACTGCCTGAACTTTCTCGGTCGATGGTGTACAGAATTCCTCGATACCACGGTGAGCACATCAGCAAGATCTGTCCGATTTTGGAGTTATTGCCTAAAGACGTGAACAATCCACCCATAACTGAGGGTAGCCCAACTGCGAAGAATAGACTTCCAATCGCCCAGGTCGATCGTTTCTGGGTTTTGAGCATTAGCATCCACTGCACCAGCAACGCATAGTTAATGACTAATGGGATCATCTAGTATCAAACCTGACCCATTTCTGACGATATCGATCGATGACGTGCCGAAGCTTGGGAAGACCAATGCCATCACAATGATCCCGGATACCATCACAAGATTCAGTCCGATCGCCGTTAGCCCTGGACTCTTTTCACCCAAAATCAGATCCGTGCGCGATGTCTGAGTGCGCGATAAGCCTTTAGTTTCAAGCCGACTGTCTTGGCGATAACAAATCCACTCAAACCACGTTTGACGGACGGTAGAAAGCGCAAAGATTAATCCGATAAATATCCATGGAACCAGGTATTCTACAAGCTCGATATTGCCACCATCAGGAGTATTGCTTGATGAACTTATGGCGCGGAAACCGATAATGAGTAGAACAAAATAGGGCACCAGAATATAGCTTTGACGCTTGCTGATCAGGGTTGCTGTAGGGTTCTGGAAAGCCCGTTGGAGAATTTGCCAAAGGAGTACGATGACGATCGTCGCATTTGTGAACGTAAAAAGATGGGTGACGATCGGATTCCGGTTAAGGGTTAGGAAAAACCAATCTAAGCGATCGGGCGTTGAACCCGGACTGAGATAGGGGGTCCAAAGAACCAAGTTATTTCACGCCATAAATAGCGGAATAGCAATGGCTCCGGCTATTAATAACCTAGGAAAATACTACTAGAAACAGTCGTAGAAGTGCTTTTATTTCCGGTATTTTACTGACTAAACCCAATGAGAAGTGCCCATTAGAAGGACTACGCCAAACACTATAAGCATCGGGTAGATAGCCTAGCCTACGTTTTTGCTGTGGCAGATATTCGCCATAGCGCAACAACGCCCCATCCAAGAAAACCTCGCCCGTTGTCGGTTCATCCGCTAACGCCAGTAATCGCAGCAGCGTAGTCTTTCCGGCACCATTAGGTCCTATTAATCCATACACTTCGCCCTCGCGG
>JAYVVL010000038.1:0-6371 GCA_043787035.1 Synechococcales cyanobacterium | reverse complement strand
GCCAGATGAGGAACCGACACCCCAATAAACGCGATCGGACCACAAAATGCCGTCACGCCCCCCGCCAACAACGACGCACTCAACAATACGCCCAGCCGTACCTTCTGAACATCAACTCCCAACGTTGTCGCCTGCATTTCACCTAACACCATTGAATTCAGTCGCGTTGTCAACAGCGTTGCCAAACCCAATCCTAATGCAACCGCCCCAGCCATCGTCGGGAGTTGCGCCCACGTCACCCCACCGAAGCTCCCAAAAGTCCAAACCACAAACTGCTGCACCTGCTGCGCCGAACTCACCTGCAATAAAATATTCACCACAGCCCCTGTCCCATACCCAAACATCAACCCCAAAATCAACAGCGCAGATCCACTCTTCACCCGTTTCGCCGCCACAAGCACAATCGCCGTCACCAAAAAAGAACCCAAACACGAAGCTACGATCGTCGCCCAACTACCCAACTGCGATAGGCTGTCCCACTGAAACGTCTCCGCCGCCAGCACCACCACAGCCACCCCCAAACTCGCCCCAGAGCTAATGCCCAACGTGAAGGGACCCGCCAACGGATTTTGAAACAACGTCTGAAGCTGCAATCCACTCACTGCCAACGCCGCCCCCGCCAGAGACGCTACGATCGCCTTCGGAAGCCGAAACTGCCAAATAATCGATCGCCATCCCGGTTGAGTCCCATCGCTAGTAAATAGAATCTTAAGGGTTTCCACAAGCGGAATAGGAACTTTACCGATCGTAAGATGCAACACGAATAATATGACTAGAGACAACAGAGACAACAACAAATAAAATTGCTGAGGAGAAGACTTGAATTTAAATCTAGACTTCATGGTAACTGTTGGTAATAATAAAATTTACGATCGCTCATCAGTTCAGGATGAAACATCTTGACCAAATCCTCTAAAACCACATCCGGATTAGCCGTCCCACTCGCCCAATACTCATTTCCACCCTCGGGACCCATGCGAGCGGTGGGACTATACAAATTGCCTGTCTTCACCGCCAAAAACCCCGCATACCGCGCATCATCCTGCGTCACGTCCGATCGGGTCTTCCAGTTCTGACTGCCATTCACCCAATACTCCGCCTGACGCGATCGATCGTACACCTGCTCAAAGCTAAGATTGAGACTCCCCGACGTGCGATCGTCCGCCCAGATATACGCACTCCCGGCATCCGCCAACAGCTTCGCCACATAGCTATCACCGCCTGGGACATACCAAGTGCCCTTGCTCGAAAATCCCGCAAACACCGTCGGACGAGATTTAGCCAATTTTGCCCTAGCCGCGATCGATCGATATCGATCAGCCATCGGTCCGAACTGCCGCTCTGCTTCTGCTTCTCGATTAAAAAACAATGCCAAAAACTTAATCCACTCCGCTCGTCCCAAGGGCGTAGACTCCATATATTCCGATACAATTCCCACTTTGAGACCCGCTTCTAAAAGCTTTCCGTAGGAATCCACCTGAGGATTTCCGGTGCCGTAGCTCGTGATCAGATCGGGAGAGAGCGACAAGATTTTCTCAATGTTTGGAGCCGAGTTATTCCCGACATCTACGATTTGATTGCGTTTGATTTTGTCCAGAACGGCGATTGTTGTAATGTTTTTAAAGTCATTCACCGCCACCAATCGATCGATCACGCCCAACTTCTCAAGCTGCACCAAATGCGTCGTCGAAAGCGCCACCACCGATCGCACTGGAACTTGCACCACCTGATCAGCCTGAAACCCCTCTGGTGTCGGCGTCCCACACTGCACCAACGCGTATTTGAACTGCACCTTTGCATCGCGCCACGGACGGCTAACTGTAACGGTTTTATAGTGCTTGTGGTACTCAACCGTGAATCCTTTGGCCTCCTGAAGCGTCGTTTTATTTGGAAAGTAATCGGTATTGGCATCGTACTTTTCAACACAGTCCGATCGCGCCGCCAATTGCGATTGTGTCACGCTTGGCTTGGGCTGACACGACACTAACGCGATTGCTGAGACAAGGGCGATCGCAGTCCACACAGACCCAAATCGTAAAGTCATATCGTCTCTTACTGCCCCAAACTAGGGAACGGGGAACCTATTCATGAGTGTCTCATACTACAGCCGAACACTTGGATTTGCGGCTGATTTTGGAACCATCGTCCCCAATCGTGATAAGATTTGTAAATTAGGCTGTCAATTTCAGTGAACTTTTCGTCATTGAATTCGTCATTGAAAAAACTGGGGAAAGAGCCGTGTAATTCTGCCGCTGTCCCGCAACTGTGATGAGATGTGTGGGTGATAAATGCCCCCGAGTCTCTAAGTCAGAACACCCACCGATTGCTCTAGTCCATGTCCAACGCTCTGCGAGGTACAGATTGTGTTTAGCGTTATTTTTTTAGATGATCCCTGCGATCGGTCCGTCTCATGAGGCGGACCCAGACAGTTCAAGGGGTGAAACATGTCTCCGAGTAATCGACATCATCAGTATCCGCTCAAGAAAAATACTAGTTGGCAAATGGCGTTCATCCGCGACAATCTTCCGGTATTGGGCTATGCATCTTGGGACGGGTTTTCTCAAGTAGGCTGGGGATTGCTCGTCTGTCATGTCGATCGACCGCCTGCCAACACGGATCTAAACTTCCATTCTTGGCGTTTTGAGTCTGAGTTTGTGGGTGCGGGCGATATCGAACGGTGCTTACTAGATCTCGAAGTGCCGTTGGCAGAAACATCCAGTCTGATTGATGCGATCGCTCAGTCTGATTCTAGCCGAGAGATTATGTTGCTCATCCACTCAGGACGTTTGGTCGAAGCCCTATGGCTAAGGGCTTTAGCGACAACCCCGCCGGATTGTTATCAGCAGGTCTGCGATCGGTGGGATGAGTTTATGCCCGAAGTCACTATAAGAGGAACATTAAATTAATCCTGTTTCATTGACTGATGTCTAGTCCAAACCCCTTGCTTCTCGATCGTCGTTTCCAAGAGTATTTGATTGAATGAACACCGTGATTAAAAAGTCAGACTTTGTTTTGCAGCCTTACATGAAAAGTAATGACCTAAAGGCAACTTTTCAAGTTCTCAATACGGTCATCCCTTATTTCTTTCTCTGGTTTGTAGCCGTCAAAGCCGCTGCCATTTCGCTTTGGTTTTTACCGCCGATTATGGTGCTCATCACCCTATTTTCGGGCCGTTGCTTCTCGCTCATGCATGACTGCGGGCACTACTCACTGTTCAACTCGAAACAAGCCAATCGAATCGTCGGATTCTTACTCGGCGTGATCAACGCTATTCCTCACTATCCTTGGTCGCGAGGTCACGCCTATCACCACAAAACGAATGGAGATTGGGAGCGGTACAAAGGCCCCTCAGCTCTCATCTCGACCGATGATTTTGCGAAACTTAGCCCTTCTGCCCAGAAGCGCTATGAATTATTAAGACATCCTTTAATGCTTTTCCCAGGTGGCTTTTTCTACCTAGCCATCAAACCAAGACTATCGCTGATTCTAGGAAGCTACGAGTTCATTGTTCATGTCTTCAGCAGCTTGAAGCGCGATGTTCGGGTTTCTCCGGCAAAAATTATTGCATCCCACAAGTCCAAGCATTGGTATACCGCCACTGAGTTTTGGAACTATCTATTCAACAATATTTGTGTCGTCACGGCGTGGATTGCGGCCTGTCATTTCTTGGGGACAGCGTTGTTTTTGAGCGTCTACTTTACAACGCTAGCTTTTTCAGCCGCCATCTTTATTTACGTGTTCTTTACCCAACACAATTTTGAAGGAACCTACGCTCACAAAACCGAGGGTTGGGATTACTTGCTTGGTGCTATTGAAGGCAGTAGCTATCTTAAGCTAAACCCGGTTCTCAACTGGTTTTCGGCTGACATTGGCTACCACAACGTTCATCATCTATCCGAGCGAATCCCAAACTACAACCTCAGAGCTTGTCATCAAGCGAACATTCACCTGCTCTCAACGGTAAAAACACTCCATCTCGGCGATATGCTGGGATGCTCTAAGTTCTTGCTTTGGGACTATGCGTCAGACAGTCTAATCACCATTGAAGCTTTTCATCAGGCCGAACAATCTAAAGCTGAAGCCGATCGCGCTCCCCAAGCTGTGGCGGTCTAGGATTGGGCGATCGGTTTGAATCCCCGATCGCTCAGCCGTCAAACTTAAAGAGACTCATTTTGTAGAATCTTGTAGATCCGATGAAGCAGCGATCGGAGTTCTACGAGGAATAACCGATTTCCGGTATTTTAGGGACATCGGGAAACCGTGAATGATCAAGAACCCTAGGAGATACTACCTGTGAGCGATGCTATGCTACCCCCTGTCATCCAGGCCATGTTAAAGGCGGACTTCTACCCCCATCCTGTCACTGAACCCGTCGAACTGATTCAAACTCACATCTCTTATGTGTTTCTGACGGGAGATTTCGTGTATAAGCTAAAGAAAGCCGTTAACTTTGGGTTCTTAGATTTTTCGACCCTCGACAAACGCCAACACTTTGCCGCAGAAGAAGTCCGACTTAACCAACGCGGTGCTGGAAAACTTTACCTCGGTGTCGTTCCTGTGACTCAATCCGGCGATCGTTTTGCCATCAGCGGCGAAGGGACCCCCGTCGAGTACGCCGTCAAAATGCAGCAATTCCCGCAGGATGCCCTTCTGAGTGAGATGTTCGATAAAGGCACCTTAACGGAAGACCTCATTATCACTCTCGCCAAAGAACTTGCCAAATTCCATGCCAAGGCTGACAGCAACGATTATATCCGAACCTATGGAAGCGTCGCCGCCATCCGCCAAGCCTTCGATGAAAACTATAGCCAAAGCATCGGATACATCGATCGCGCCCAAACCCAAGCCCAATGGGACGCAACCAAAGCCTACAGCGATCGGATTTTTGACACTCAGCCGCTGCTTTTTGAATCCCGCGTCAAAGCCGGCAAAATCCGCGAATGTCATGGCGATATCCATTTACGTAACATCGCCTACTGGAACGGTGAAATGCTGCTATTTGATTGTATCGAGTTCAACGAGCCGTTTCGGTTTGTAGACACGATGTATGACCTAGCCTTTGTCTGCATGGATCTCGATGCGCGCGGTCGATCGGACTACGCCAACCTGCTATTGAATACCTATTTAGAAGCAACAGGCGACTATGAAGGTGCCCAAGTTCTGCCGCTATATCTCAGCCGCCAAGCCTACGTCCGTGCCAAGGTCACCTCATTCTTATTGGACGATCCCGGCATCCCCGAAGCGGTCAAAATTGAATCCGCCAAAACTGCCGCTGACTACTACCGTCTAGCCTATGACTATACCCAAACCACCCACGGCCAACTCATTGTCATGGCAGGCTTATCCGGCTCCGGCAAAAGCACCACGGCACGCGCCATAGCCCGATCGAAATCCACCATTCACCTCCGATCGGACGCCATCCGCAAACATCTTGCTGGAATCCAACTGGATCAAAAAGGTGACGATGCGATCTATTCCGCTGAGATGACGGCTAAAACCTACGATCGGCTCCTCGCCTTAGGGTTGCTCCTTGCGTCTCAGGGTCAGACGGTGATTCTAGATGCGAAGTACGATCGTATTGTCCTCCGAGACCCTGTGCTAGTCCAAGCTCAAGCTGCCGGAATTCCTGTCCAGTTTATCCACTGTGAGGCTCCAATCGCGGTGCTAGAGGCTCGGGTCGCCGCTCGATCGGGAGACATTGCGGATGCGGATGTTGCGGTGTTGAGCCATCAGAGTTTTGAAGGTTTTACGGACGCTGAACAGCCCTTCGTGAAGACGATCGATACAACTCAAGCAGTGGCTGCACAATTAGAGCTGTAAGGGAATCTGCATAAAAACAACGTCCCCAACGCCACATTTTTGGGGGCGATTGGTCCCTCTTACGATCGTCCCGCATTCAACATCTGTGACGCAGTGAGGATTAAATCTGGGAATGTTGGAGAGACGATCGTTAGGAGATGAAAATTTGGTTTTGTCGGGGAATTGGGAATTCTTTATGTAGCAATAAGAGAATCTTCACACACATCCCCGGTTTTATTATGAGTGCTCTTCTGCATTTGGACCTGAAACGGACGACGAATACGACGGTGGAGTTGCGGGTATTCACGAATAATCCGAATGTGTATGAGAGCCGATCGCTGAATCTGAGCGAGGTGGAAGATCTCGTCGGGGTGATGGAGCGGGATTATTATGTGTCGTCGTTGCCGGAAGATTATGAGGTGACGGGGCGGCGGTTGTATGGGTGGCTGGATGGGGCGGAGCGGTTTTGGCGCGGGCGATCGAACATATTTCAGGTCCGATCGTTTTGGTGATGGGGGCGGGGTTTGGGCAGTTGGCGTGGGAGGTGTTGGCGGATGAGCGGGGATTTTTGG
>JAYVVL010000037.1:0-2204 GCA_043787035.1 Synechococcales cyanobacterium | reverse complement strand
TTCAACAAAACATGAGCTTCCTCCTCAGTCGCCAATTGATCGAGCTTCACGGCGGCCAAATCCAAATCCAAGGGGAATCGAGTCCGGGTTATCGCTATGTGATTACCCTTCCTCGACTAACGTCAAAGGTAGCGTAGAAAGAATCGAAATTCTGGAGGTCGGGGTGCTGTGCGATCGCACTCCCAATTGGATGATTAGAGGAGAAGGGCGATCGCGGTCAATTTGAAACGGGTTTAGACAAACCATTCTTCAATGGTGAAAATCGTCTAGTCAAACTTCAAGTTCCACATCCTATGGGAATTCATCCTAGCTATCTTCAGTTAGATTCTGGAGATCCAAAAAAGCCGATTTATATCAGACTCTAGCTTAGATTACGATCGCCCGAACCTAAATAAATCGAGCGATCGTAATAACTTATGATCCTGTTCTTTAAGAGGCGTGCTTGGCTTGATTCCACCCAGTTGTCAGGCGTTGCTGAAGTCGGAACTCTAGAGCGATCGTTTGAGTGAGACGAGAGGATGGACAGCCACAATCAATTAGGATTAGAAGAAATACTTTAATACAATGTCTAGCTCATTGTAGAACTATTACATTGTCTTGGGTTAAGGGAATATACCCTTCGCAACACTTTTTAGTGCTATGTACGATGCTAACATGCCACATCAACAACTAGTTATATTTGGATGGTCGTGATAATTGCCTGTTGAAATTCAACGACTTTCTCGTTTACCATTTTGTTTAATTCTATGACTTTAGATGTCAGATTTTGAAGTTCAGACAATTGATGATCTCCAGTTGAGATAAGGAGGATTTTTACAAATTCCCGACCAAATAATTCCTGAGCATTTTCTAGCGATTTCAACTCTTCCTTAAATTCAGGAAAATATAAAAAAATTATCATTTCTAGTTTACGTGAAGAAGATATTTTCTCGATTTTATCAAGAGATATTTTCTTTCCACTACATGAATATGACATCACCTTTTTCGTTAATAAGAAATAGTCATACTGCACTTCAATCAGGAGTTCATAGATTAGTTCAAGTCTATTGCGATTTCTATCATCTTTACTCCTGAGATTGATTGCACGATTATTGAACCATGTTGTTAATAAAGATGCTGAAAAACCAAGCGTAGCTCCACCAAGAGTAGCGACAACAGGAATCCACTTTGTAAAATATTCAACTTCATTAGCCAATTGTTACCTCCAGATTTCTTTTAATTATATAAGTGGATAAGCTTCATTCCAATTGCCAAATTAGGTGATTAGACCGAATTATTTCCTTGTACATTCCAAATCAAATAACCTGAATCTCCGATCGAGTAACCTACATCCCAAATTAAGTAAATCGGTCTTCAACTCATAAAAACTTCTCGATCGTCCTTAAAATGAATCTCCGATCGAATAAATCTTAAATCTGAGTTAATTCTCGATCGGGATTGTATTTTAAACGGAGCAGTTGATGGTGATGAAGTGAAAGCATCGCATAAGTTTTCCCGTTGTCATCACTGAAGTCCACTTCATAAACATCAGGGGCCAAGATTTTGGCGATCGTACCGACTTGTCCAACGGAAAGACCTCGATCGGGCAGATCTTCAATTAAGGCAACGACATCCCGGTATTGAATCTTGATGGATTGTGAAATCTTTTGTAGAGAATACTGTAGGGATTGCTTGTATTGGTCTCTCTGCTGCATTCGTTCTGCCACGTTTTCTGGTGAAACCTCACTGTAGGTCGAGGTGCCGTCTTCATGGTGGAGAGTGACAGAGTAGCAATTTTCACACAGCTTTTGAGCATGTTTGCCTCGAACAGGTTTTCCCATTTGACTGAGATTATATTCAGATAACATTTCATCTTCTTCCATCGAAGAAGTGATGTCTTTAACTTGGGTCATAGAGACGAGCCTCCTGAGAGGTACAAGGGCGAGCACTAATGATTTGGATACGGTTCCCCCGTTCTGCATAAACGACTAACAGCAGCCGATTGTATTTGGATAAACCAATATCAATATAGCGCAACTCCTCAAAAGAATGTTCTGTATCTTCAAAGGCGATCGCTTGAGTGAGTTAGGGAGAAGAGGGCGATCGGGGTGGTGTTACTATCAACGGCTAAATTGAGCGGCAAGCCATCGCCTCCTACTCAACACCGCAATATCCTAATATTATCCGCTTCAATGATAAAGCCTATTGGTATCGCTCCAGAAAAT
>JAYVVL010000036.1:0-6431 GCA_043787035.1 Synechococcales cyanobacterium | reverse complement strand
TGAGAGAGTCATTGTGTTCATCCTGCATGAGTGGCACCCTGAGATCGCAACCATGGTCGCTTTTTCCAATTGACCCTAGTAATCTACCCCAAGAACTGACCCCAGAAACTTATCCTAGCAAGAGCGAATCATCGGTTAATGTGTCTCCCGATCGCTGCTCAAATTGGTCTAATAAATCCTGAACCGTCACACCCGATCGCGCTTCACCGACCAGATCTAAGATGATTTTGCCCCCGTGGAGCATGAGCGTCCGATCGCCCCATTGCAGGGCTTGTTTCATGCTGTGCGTGACCATGAGGGTCGTGAGGGCGCGGTCTCTGATGATTTGATTAGTGAGTTGGAGGATGGTGTCGGCGTTTTTGGGGTCGAGGGCGGCAGTATGCTCATCAAGGAGAAGGACTTGGGTGGGGGCGAGGGTACACATGAGGAGGCTAACGGCTTGGCGCTGTCCGCCAGAGAATAGTCCAATGCGATCGTCTAAGCGGTTTTCCAGCCCGAGGTTGAGTTCGGCAAGCCGGGTTTTGCAGTTGTGACGAAAGGCGCGTGAGGTGGCGGGTGTAAAGGTGCGGCGGGTGCCACGTTGGGCGGCGAGGGCGAGGTTTTCCTCTAGGGTGAGGTGCGTACAGGATCCGGCGAGAGGGTTTTGAAACACGCGGGCGATGAGTTTGGCTCGACGGGCTGTGTCCCAGTTTGTGACTTGCAGGTCTCCAATGGCGACTTCTCCGCGATCAGGCTGGAGGTCGCCACTGACGAGATTGAGCAACGTGGATTTGCCTGCGCCGTTACTGCCGATGACGGTTACAAACTGTCCGGTGGGAATGGTTAGGTTGAAGCCTGAGAGGATTATGTTTTCTAGGGCCGTGCCGGGGTTGAAGGTGAGATGAAGATCGGAGAGAGTGATCATGTGAATGATGAATGGTAAATGGTGAAGGAGATTGGCTTAGTTTATTTTTTGGTACAGCTTTGCGATTCGATTGGGTAATATCAGGGCGATCGTGACGAGGATAGCGGTGATTAAATTTAGATCTTGGGCTTGGAGTCCTAGGAAGTCTAGGGAAAGGGCGATCGCGACGACGATGCGATAGACAATGGAGCCGAGGATTGCGCCGAGGGTGGCTTGGGTAATGCTGAGGCGATCGAATACTGTTTCTCCGATGATCACCGCTGCGAGTCCAAAAATAATCGTGCCGATCCCCATACCCACATCCGCAAATCCATTCAACTGCGCGAAGAGTGCGCCACCGAGAGCGGCAAAGGCGTTTGCTAGGGCCATTCCTAGAAGGATAAGGTGTCCGGTGGAGATGCCTTGGGCCTGCGCCATGGTGGGGTTTGCTCCGGTGGCGCGCATGGCGAGACCGAGTTGGGATTTGAGAAAGCGATCGAGAAGCAGTTTGAAGCCGATCGCAATGATGCCTAAAAGAATGGCGCTGCCGAAGGTTGGAATCGGTTCGGGTAGGGACTGAATCAAGGTATTGAAGGTTTTGAAAATCGTGGGTTTGTCCAGAAGGGCGACGTTGGCTTTGCCCATGATGCGCAAGTTGATGGAGTACAGCGCGATCATGGTCAGGATGCTGGCGAGTAAGTTGAGGATTTTAAACCGGACGTTCAGGAAGGCGGTGCAGAGTCCAGCAACAGCCCCGGCTAGGGTCGCAACTAGAAGCGCAACAATCGGGTCAGTCCCTTGACTCATTAGGGTTGCAGCGATCGCCCCACCTAGCGGAAAACTCCCGTCAACGGTGAGATCTGGAAAATCCAACACGCGAAAGGAGAGGTAAATCCCTAAGGCCACGATTCCGTAGAGAAACCCTAGTTCTAATGCACCTGAGAACGCAACAATGTTCATAGCTGTTCATCGTAATGAATGGGAATGGCAGGTCTTGGAATCCGATCGGGTTAGGTCTTGATGATACACTTGGCTGACCAATCTCTAGCCGACTCATCATGCATATTGATCCCCACTCAACGTCGTCTCAAGATAACTACAAGCTTCTAACCAATCTAGTGGTACCGCGTCCGATCGCCTGGGTCACGACCCAAAATGCTCAGGGGAGGATCAATCTCGCACCGTTTAGCTTCTTTAATGCGGTGGGCAGTGATCCCTTATTTCTGATGATTAGTGTTGGGAATAAAGACGATGGACGCCTGAAAGATACCGCGACCAATATCATCTCAAATCGAGAGTTTGTCGTTAACTTAGTGACCGAAGATTTGCTAGAGGCCATGAATATTTCTGCGGCAAATTTCCCAGAAGACAAAAGCGAACTCACGGCGATCGGATTGCATCCGGCTGAGTCGGTCAAGATTGCTGTTCCCCGCGTGGCCGAAGCTCACGCCAGTATGGAATGTGTGCTTCATAGCCAACAGCCTCTTGGAATCTACACGTTGTTGATTGGAGAAGTGGTGATGTTTCATGTAGACGATCGGCTACTGGGCGATCGGCTTCACGTTAACAATTTCACCCCCATCGGTCGCATGGGATCCCCAGCTTACTATTGTCGCAGCACCGATCGTTTTGAGCTGCCCCGCATTCCTTATGAGCAGTGGAAAAACGATTCCCTCACGTAGGCGTCATGCTCCTAATACGGGTTTTCTAATGGGTTTGGAATGGGGTTGAATCATTGAGCTGACGGATTTTTGCGGTCTCGGCGGCTTTTTCTTCGCACGCAACGACCAATGCTTCCAAAATCCGATCGCAGATAAGTTCTGGCGTGTCGTGATGTTCGATGGCAATGCGCAAATCGGCTTGGGAATATAGCTCTGATCGATCGCAGAATAGGGATTCTAATTTGGTTTCAAGATCAGCGTTAGACAATTGCAAAATCGGGCGCGTGGTGTCGGATTCGAGGCGAGATTTGAGCACTTCAGTTGGCACATCTAACCAGATAATGATGCCCGATCGAAGATGTCCCCAATTTTCAGGCGTCATGACAATACCGCCGCCCGTCGCAACCATCTTCCGAACGTAGCTCGACAGCTCCGACATCACTTGCGTTTCCAACTGCCGAAACACCAATTCCCCGGATTCGGCAAAAATTTCGCTGACGGATTGTTGGGTGATCTGTTCGATCAGGTGGTCGGTATCGAAAAATTGATACTCAAAGCGATCGGCAAGCAGTTTTCCGATCGTTGTTTTGCCCGATCCCATCATGCCGATGAGATACAGACTGATGCCCTGAAGGTTTGGAAGCATGGGTACACGGTAAAATGAGTCGCAATGGTTATTTAATCAAGAACAGAATCAGCTTTCTATTTAACCATCTTCGTCATCCAGATTTCGCATCGGCGGCGTGATCACCCGAAACTCAGCGTCTACCACTTTTTTGGGCGGTTGAGGGGGCGTCAGCGGACGACCCGTCCAATCTTCGTCGGTGGAATCGCGCTTTGTCGCCCGGTCCCGCCAGTTCTCGTCATCCCAAGGTTCTGCCGCCTCTGCTGCAAGGTTCCGTGTTCTGGGTTTCGATCGCTTTGCCCAGTGGAGTAACAGCCCAATCCCAGTGCTAATGGCGACCCCCAGCCCAAACCCTCCCAAAATCCACAGCGACAGGGGCAACTCCGGAAGCGGAGTTCCGAGGAACACGACCGCCACCAAGGGCGTTAGGTTTTGCCACAGGAAGAGCAGCGCAGACAATAGCAACAGCGCTAAAAGCAACAGACGAAGGGCGATCGGCATAGGACTCGGCATTCAATACCGTTGGAGGGGCGGACTCGTCTATTGTAAAAGGCTTTGGGAAAGGCGATCGTATAAATCTGACCCTAGATGCGATCGGCTTACTATTGGAGATTGCAGGGTCCGATCGCAGCTCGCTTGCAAGAACTGAAGCTGATTGATAAAATCTTGTGAATCAACGTTTGCTGGTTTGAGTATTCCGCTGAGGGTTCCGACTCTGCGTTGTGAATGAGAGGGCACAACACCTGAGGGGGTGACAACGTAGGCTACAAATGTTTTTAAGTGTTTTACCCTCAATGGTCGTCATGGAATAGGCCAAAGTCATGAGAACTAAAAGTCCGATCAGTCGGTCACCCGTGACCCGAGTTTCTTCAAGATTATAGCCACCGGACTTAAGATCTCGGAACATTTCTTCAATATCAAATCGTTTTCGATATGTTCCTGGTTTAAGACCTAATTGAATAAGTTCTACAAATACTGAATCTTGTTGAACATTTTCATTCTTTCTAAGTCTTAATGCAAAACCTACAGTCTGCTCCTGAAGCCAGTTTGCAAGCTTTACAGGTACATTATCACCCCGTCAGGTATTGCTATCAAACAAATACTTGATCACCGCGCTATTCTCCCCAATCCAGTTGCCGCTGATCTGCTAACTGCCGATCGACCTCCTTCACGAATAACTTTTTGTACTCGTGGGGCCATAATCATGGCTCCACCATGAGAAGATGAACCATTTACATTTCAGCGCGATCACATCCATGCTGATATCTCAGACACCGTAAGAACGATCGGAAGAACAGTTTGCATAGATCAGCCAACGTGTTGGATAGATTTATTCCATATTCCGATCGGACCGTTTTTGGGCTACTCTAAAGCCTGTAGATATTCCATAGATTACTGCACCTCCCATGTCTATCCCCGCCACAATTCCGACCTGCGCTTGGTCACGACCCATCGGTCAGGGCTGGGAAAATCCCTACGTCGTCCGCTATCCTAGCAACTTAGACGATGGACCGTGGCATGGCGCACCTTTAGGCGGCTTCGGTGCAGGATGCATCGGACGCGGACATCATGGACAGTTCAACTTGTGGCATATTGATGGCGGCGAACACACGTTTGCAAACTTCGCAGGCTGCCAGTTCAGTCTCTTCGAGGAAGCAGGTACACGCACTCATGCCTATGCCCTCGCAACGCAACCACCTGACGACGGGAGTTTGGACGCTTGGCAGTGGTATCCGCAGGAGGGTGGCACCTACTCGGCGCTGTATCCGCGAAGCTGGTTTGAATATCGCAACGTCTTCAAAGCCGAAATTGCCTGCGAACAAATAACGCCCATCATTGCGAACAACTACCAGGAAACGAGCTATCCGATCGGAACCTTCCTCTGGACCATTCATAACCCGACAGATGAACCGATCGACATCAGTATTATGATGAGCTGGGAAAATCTGGCGGGATGGTTTCTGAACACCGCTAAGTCACCTGAAATCCAAGTTCGTGATGATGGCAGTCCGTTCTATGATTACGTGCCTCGAATTGGTAAAAGTAAAGGAAGTATTAATCAACTGATTGGCGATGAGAGCAGAATCGGTATCGTGATGGACAATGCTAGAGCGAGTACGGATGATGCCCTAGAAGGAGACGGTGAATGGTCCATTGCAACGCTGCTTAACCCCCTCCATGAAACCACCTATGACACCCGCTGGAACCCAGATGGCGACGGCGCAGAACTTTGGGACACCTTTGCGAAGACGGGCCTCCTCACCGATCGAGACGACGATACCCCGGCCTCAACCGAAGAACGCATTGGAGGTGCGATCGCTGTTAAGTTTACGATTCGTCCGGGCAAGACGAAACAGATTCCGTTTAGTCTTGCGTGGGATTTTCCGGTGATGGAATTTGCGCAGGGCGTGACCTATTTCAAACGTTATACAGATTTCTTTGGGCGCAATGGTCACAATAGCTGGACTATTGCAAAACAAGGCTTGAAGAATTGGAACACCTGGCGCGATCGGATTATGGAGTGGCAAGAACCGATTTTGAACCGGGACGATTTGCCAGATTGGTTTAAGATGGCGTTGATGAATGAGTTGTATGATTTGACACAGGGCTGTTCGCTGTGGAGTGCAGCGAGCGAAGACGATCCCGTTGGACAGTTTGCCGTTTTAGAATGCATTGACTATCGTTGGTATGAGAGTCTAGATGTTCGGTTGTATGGCTCGTTTGCATTGCTCATGCTGTGGCAAAAGTTAGAAAAATCGGTTATGCTTGCGTTCGCACGATCGATTCCTAAAGAAGACACTCGCACTCGTACGATCGGCTACTACGCGACAATAGGCCAGGACAGCCCTGACGCCATTCGCAAAGTCAAAGGTGCAACGCCCCACGATCTCGGCGCACCGAATGAACATGTCTGGGAAAAAACAAACTATACCAGTTACCAAGATTGCAATCTGTGGAAGGATCTCGGCTCTGACTTTGTGTTGCAGGTGTACCGGGACTACGTGCTTACGGGCGCAACGGATGTGGAATTTTTACAGGAGTGCTGGGGTGCTGTCGTCGAGTCGCTTGACTATCTGAAGCAGTTTGACCACGACCACGATGGCATTCCAGAAAACAGCGGCGCACCCGACCAAACCTTTGACGATTGGCCATTGCAAGGGGTGAGTGCTTACTGCGGTGGACTCTGGATTGCTGCCTTAGAAGCCGCGATCGCCATTGCAAATGTACTAAATAAATCACATGAAGTCGATCGCTTCAGAGA
>JAYVVL010000035.1:0-2219 GCA_043787035.1 Synechococcales cyanobacterium | reverse complement strand
TTTTTGTATGCGCTGCGGTTATTGATCTTGGGGGTGGGACTAGGGGTGATTTCGGGAACGGTGCTGTCTGTCTGGGATCCCACGGCTCGGTTGACCGCTGGGGCTAATTTGACAGCAGAACCTAAGCTGGAGACAGTCTCGGAGGAGGTGCCGCTGCGTCTGACCCAAGAACTGATTCCCCTCAAAACTCAAATCAAAGCCCTGATGGCCAAAAATACAGGGCTGTCTCCCAGTGTGATGTTGGTTGATTTGGATAGCCATTCCTATGTGGATATTGGGGGTTCGGATGTGGTGGCGGCGGCGAGTACGATTAAGCTGCCAATTTTGATTGCGTTTTTTCAGGACGTGGATCAGGGCAAAATCCAGCTCGACCAGCCGATCGCCATGCGGAAGGATTTGGTCGCCACTGAAGCGGGTGAGATGCAGTATCAGCCCGTAGGCAGCCAGTTTTCGGCGATCAAAACGGTGACGGAGATGATCACCAGCAGCGACAATACGGCGACCAATATGATCATCGATTTGCTGGGCGGGATGGAGTCGCTCAACCAGCGGTTTAAGTCCTGGGGGCTGACGGGGACAATGTTGCGCAATCCGCTGCCCGATGTGGCGGGGACGAACACAACGAGTGCGCGGGATATGGCGCAGATGTTAAGTCAGTTGAGCGATGTCAAGTTAGTATCGGGGAAGTCTCGCGATCGGATTTTTGACATGATGCGTCGAGTGCGGAATAACACGTTGTTGCCAAAAGGTCTGGGCGAAAGTGCAACGATCGCTCACAAAACGGGGACGATAGAAACCATGCTAGCGGATGTGGGATTAATTGATACGGCGACGGGACAGCGCTATGTGGCGGCAGTGCTAGTCAAGCGTCCGAGAGATGAGGATAGGGCAAGTGAGCTGATTCAGCAGATTTCGAGACTGGGCTATCAGGCGTTTAATCAGCAGCAGGCGGTGGTTCCAAGCGTGAAGGATCAGCCGAAAGGTCGGGGAGAATCGGGTCGATCGCAGATTGCGCAGCCGTAAGAAAGCCCCCTAACCCCCAATTCTGGGGGAACTGGATGGAGTGTTTAGATTGTCGGTCGGGGTTTGGCGCGTTTGATGTGGGTGTTTTTGAAGAACCAGACGGTGATGAGAAGGTAGAGGATCAGGGCTACTGGGAAGGCGACTTCTAAAATATGATCGACGGGGATGGTGCTGGTGTTGCTGGTCAATGTCTGGATGAGAGCGTTGCAGCGATCGCCTTGCTTGGTGTTGAAACAGGTGGCTGGGGTGAGGAAGAGCAGAAGTCCTTGGGCGATGAAAATTTGGCCGAGCTGGGCGGGGCTATAGTGGACGAAGGTGCGGCGTGGGGCGGCGCTAAGGCAGCCTAGGAAGAAGACTAGGCTGAAGATGAGGTGGATGGGGAAGATGACGAAAACATAGCCGACATAGTTCGGATGGGTGTTTCCGAGGATGAGATGGACTATTGCACTCAGCAAGACGTACAGCACCCAGAGTGCGGTGAAGTTGTAGATGGAGATGCGATCGCGGGGAATCGGTGGAGTGTTTGGGGGATGGCTTTTCATCCCGCTATTTTAGCGATTAAGCGGCTATTTACGAAGGTGTAGCGGGATGCCAAATTCGTCGAGGGCATTTTCATCGGCAAAGTCTAGGATGGCCCACACTTTTTTCATCAGGTTGTCGAGTCCGAGCCGACTGACGGCGGAAATGAGTAGGACTTTGCTGTTGCTAGCGGCTTCGAGTTTTTCTTGCAGTTCAGCGATGATGGGATCTTCTGGATCGAAGGCGTCGAGCTTGTTGAAGGCAACGATTTGGGGACGTTCGGCGAGACCGGGGCGGTAGGCTTTGAGTTCGGCTTGGATGGTTTCGTAGGCTCCGATCGGGTCTTCGCTGGTGAGATCTACGAGGTGCAGCAAGACGCGGGTGCGTTCGACGTGACGCAGGAAGTCGTGGCCCAGTCCGATGCCCATGTGTGCGCCTTCGACGAGACCGGGGATATCGGCGAAGACGGTGCCGTCACCGGAGGGTTTGCGGACGACGCCGAGGTTAGGGACGAGGGTTGTGAAAGGGTAATCGGCGATTTTGGGTCTCGCTGACGACAGAGCTGATATTAGGGTAGATTTTCCGGCGTTGGGCAGGCCGATGATGCCGACTTCGGCGAGGAGCTTGAGTTCGAGGCGGAGTTTTCGCTGTTCGCCTTCTTTGCCGGGTTGCGATCG
>JAYVVL010000034.1:0-2221 GCA_043787035.1 Synechococcales cyanobacterium | reverse complement strand
TAGGACATAGTGTAGAATAGAAAAAATGCATGGCAACAGGAATGGCAAAACCATATAGTGATGACTTTAGGCAAAAAGTCATCACAGCAGTAGAGCGCGATGGGCGAAAAAAAGGAGAAGTGAGCAAAATCTTCAATATCAGTCGCAACACAATCAACTTATGGCTCAAACGAAAAGAACAAACAGGCGCAGTCTTTCCAAAATCGACAAAACCATTGAGTGGTAGAGATAAAATCACCAATTGGGAAAAGTTCAAAATATTTGCAACGGAGAATAGTTCAAAAACCCAGTCTCAAATGGCAGAGTTGTGGGAAGGGGAAATTAGTAGCCGGACCATCAGCAGAGCATTGGCACGAATTGGATTCACGCGAAAAAAAAGAGTTATGGGTACAGCGAACGGGATGAAGCCAAGCGTCAAGTATTTCTGGAGCAACTAACTCAGATTGAGACCGGGGATATGGTCTATGCGGATGAAGCGGGGATGGATAATAGAGATGAATATGCTTATGGATGGAATAAGAAAGGCGAACGACTCCATGCGCTTAAGTCAGGGCGCAGACAGGGAAGAGTCAACATGATTGCCGCTTATTGCGACCACAAATTGATTGCACCGTTTACGGTTGAAGGAGCTTGTAACCGAACTGTATTTGAAACCTGGATTGAGACGTGTTTGATTAAATGCTTAAAACCAGGACAATGGTTAATCATTGATAATGCGACCTTTCATAAAGGAGGGCGGATTGAACAATTGATAAAAGAAGTTGGGTGTCATTTACTCTATTTGCCACCTTACTCTCCCGATTTCAACAAGATTGAACGATGTTGGTCGTGGCTCAAACATCGCATTCGTCAATGTCTTAATGACTTTGACTGTTTACGAGATGCTATGGAGCATATTTTAAAACTTGCGTCCTAACACTCATGGCAATTGCTATAGACCCCTAAGAATCGATCGGCTTGTTTCCAATAACCCAGCTCGCTCGGGGTCGGTTTTGGTTGTAAGACCCAGACCGCCGCCCCATGAGTCTGTTTTGCATAGGCGATCGTCTGGGCGGTGAAGATTCCTTTGCCGACGCGGGGACGGGCGGTGAGGATGAGGGGCTTTAGGTTTTGGGCGATGACCTGGGCCACATCGCCACATTCGATATTCAGTAATTGGGCGTGAATGCCGCTCTGTGCGGGTGTTTCATCTTGCGTCCTGGGCACGTCTTGGGCTTCAGGATGCTGTAACCCTTGCTCTGTAGGTTTTTCGGCTAGGAGAGTTTCAAATAGTTCGCGTTCTTCGTCTGGTAAATACTCTAAAATCTGTCCTTGGGAGATGTCTTTGAAGGCTTGGAGCCGATCGCGACGTTCGCTGCTGTAGCTCTCCCAAGTGAGGAAGGCGATCGCAGCAGGGATAATAATTGAACCTCCAGTAACAGCCCAACTCAGACCCGCAATGATAATCCCCACAATGAGCGTTTGGGCGTAGTTTTCGGTGTTGGCGGTGTGGAGTTGGGCGATACGCTTTGCGGCTTCTGTATGGTCAATTTCTCCCGCTTCAAGGGACTGGATCAGATGTTCGGTTGTTTGTCGGCTTAAGCTGTTCATAGTTTGGACCGATGATGCGGTTTGGATAAGAAGTCCCGGATAGAGTTCGGGACTTCAATTGGGTCTATCAGGCTTGCTGTGTCTGAGCTTCCGCTAACACATCTAGGGCAGTTTTTAGAAGTTTGTAGACTTGATAGAGAACTTCTAGGCCGAACATAGTTGTAATGGCTGCAACGATGTTGTAGAGGTCCAAATCTTTAAAGCTGGGTGCAATTAAAAATACACCCAGGCGATCGTAGCCACCCACGATCGGCGGATAGTATCCGAAACACAAAATCCCATCAATCAGGTATGCGATCGCCCTTGCTTGCTGCATGGATTCGATCCACTCCAGGGGCAAATTATTGAATCGGGATTTCAGTTTTCGCAGTAGAGCTGAATCACTATCCTTATGGGCAACTCGTTTGAACTGGTAAACCCAAGACATGAGGACGAGTACAGCTTCAGGGTCATTCAAGATGATTTTCGGCAACATCTGTAAGCCTTGTAGCAATGCCCATAAAATCAATCCGATGATCATCGCCAGTCCCATTCCACCATTCCCCAAAAGCCAAGCTAGCGGTGGGAAGGAAGAGAGATTTTGGATGAAGGGCAGTGACCCAAGCCCAGTCCCAATCCATGCGCTGATTCC
>JAYVVL010000033.1:0-2222 GCA_043787035.1 Synechococcales cyanobacterium | reverse complement strand
GCAATCAACGCCGCGATCGCCCCGCCCCACTCCAGCAATACCTCCGACGGCAAGAAGTCTAGCAATAGGATGCCAATACCCGTCCAGAATTGCAGAATTCCCAGCGTCAACCACCCAGCATTCGATCGGCCCAGCGACATCGCATAGCAACCTAGCAACCCGTAGATTCCGGCCAGAAGATTGATAGCAATTTGACTTGTCCCTCCCGGAACAGTAAGAGGCAGTAGCGCCAGCAAACCCAACCCCGACGCTCCGGCGAAATGCACATGAGCGATCGTCAACACCTGCGCATCTTCCAATCGCAACACCTTCCGAATCGGGCGATACAACAACCGATATCCCCACGTCAACACCGCACCCACCAACGTCAAAATCACAAACGCGTCGCCTACTGTTGATAGGGTCGTTGCTTGACTCAACCGGAATCCCACCAGTTCATAAATGCCAACGGTTACGCCGATTACTCCACTATAGGTAAAGAGTTTTAAGACAGAATCCCGACGCGCAATGATGATCGACACCAACGCAACGAGAAGGGTATACACTCCACTCCACTGCGTAAAGATGCTGTGTGAGATCAACAGTGCGATCGTTCCAAAGAACAACGGTGCAATGTAAACCATGGCCGAATCCTTAACGCTAGGCCGATCGATTCGCGCTTGAATCATCGCAGGTCGATCGAATCCCTTAAGCCAGAGATCCCCAACGATTTGGGTGCCAAACATGAGGATGAGATTGGCGATCGCAAAGGCTGTCTTTGGCGTATTTGGGAAAAAGTTAAAAAGTAAGATGCCATAGCTTACCAACCATTCCATTGCGATCGTCAATCCCACCAGTCCCCAGTTGGAATAAAGCCGATCGCGAGTGCGATAAATAATCCCCGTCATAACGAGACCAATTTCGATCATAAAAGTAGTCGGGTCAATTGGGAGGCCGATATCACGCACCACCATCCACAAAAAACTGATGGCAGCCAAGAACATCGTGGTCAGAACGATCGCCCATCCGTCAAAGGCTCGGGCATACAAAGCTGGAAGGGAGGGTCTAGATTCTCTCGATTGGGTTTGCGATCGTCTTAGCGAATATAAAACCCACAGTCCTAGAGTCACTAAACCAAACCAAGGAACTTGACTCCATCCCGCCGCAACTAATTTAGTAATCATCGCGCCAGTGAACAGCAAACCGATAAATACGGTAATTGCAGCAGACCATTGCGATCGAATCAGCTTTGTATTCAAGATCATTAACGCAGTTGCGATCGTGCTACAGACGAGAAAAAGATTCAGATTGCTTACCACAAAGAAAAGCGAAAGTCCCAGCCCTGCGGTGCTCCAAATGCTCAACGCTTTGGGCGTTACCGGAAACTGTTCCATCACCCGTCCACGCAATCGCGCGACGCCCGTTAAGACCGCAGGCAACACCAATCCCAAGCAGAAAATCGGCGGCACTTGAGAAAACGATCGATCGCCCCGATTGAATAAGCCATCCATCATGCTGGCGTACAACCCGATATACATTAACCCCGCAAACCCTAAACCTATGGTCCAAGCCGTATATTTCACCGCACGACTCCGGCTGAACAGCAACACGCCCCATTCCGCCAGCGCACAGATTAGAAAGACGATCGTCCATAAAATCACGCCAGATTGAGTCCTATCCAGAATGCTACCCAGCTTCCACTGCAACCCAGACAGCAACGCTGCAATGCCCACCCCGTGAGTTAGATATGCATCGGCTAGTATTAATGGGGTTTGTCTTGCTTTGCTTCGGACTGTTGATGATGTGAGCAACAACACAAACGAGCTTAGGAAATAAATAAACCGGATAGCAGGATTAAAAATCCCTGGAATCGCTAGCGCAAACCCTAACGCCAATGCAAAATTTTGGGCAATCTTCGCCAGATCAGGCTGTCTCTTTCGTCTGAGATAGTCTGAAAATGCTGCAATGCCAACCAAACTCAGGAAAAACCCAAGACCCGCCAGTTCCCACACACCCAAACTAAGATTAGCCATTTTCGCAATCCAGGCCATAACGCTCGATCGAAGCGTCGGCGGAAAAATCACTCGCAGCAGCGTATAAGCCTGTAATCCCACTGCAATGATTCCTACCACCACACCCCGTTCCCATCGACGATACAGCCGTTCCCATAGCAACACTAACGCCAACCCCGACACGCTCAACCCCTGCCAGAGATTGCCCCCCGACACCGACACAAACCAGCC
>JAYVVL010000032.1:0-6449 GCA_043787035.1 Synechococcales cyanobacterium | reverse complement strand
ATTCTGCAATCACTTCTCCGGCCACAACTGCTTGCAGTTCCCATTTGTGAAAAATATCAATGAGTTCCTGCTCCCGTCCCTTTTCAGCTACAAACAGCATTCGTTCCTGTGATTCTGACAGTAAATACTCGTACGGCACCATTCCCGTTTCGCGAGCTGGAATTTTATCAAGATCCAACAAAATCCCCACGCCGCCTTTCGCCGCCATTTCTGCCGTAGAACAGGTCAATCCCGCCGCACCCATATCTTGCGCAGCCACCACGGCTCCGGTTTTAAAGGCTTCAAGACAGGCTTCGATGAGCGACTTTTCTAAAAACGGATCGCCCACTTGAACCGCCGGACGATCGTCAATGGATTCTGCCGACAATTCAGCACTCGCAAAACTCGCGCCGCCCATGCCATCGCGCCCGGTCGTCGATCCCACATACAGCACCGGATTTCCAATGCCCTTCGCGCCCGACTTTACAATCTCCGGCGTCTCCATCAAGCCCAACGCCATGGCATTCACTAATGGATTACCCGAATACGCGCGATCGAAGTACACCTCTCCACCTACCGTCGGCACGCCCACGCAGTTACCATAGTGCGAAATCCCCGCCACCACCCCCGAAAAAAGCCGTCGAGTTTTCGCATCATCCAGCGACCCAAACCGCAATGAATTCAGCACAGCGATCGGTCGTGCGCCCATGGTGAAAATATCCCGCAAAATCCCACCAACCCCTGTGGCCGCACCTTGAAACGGCTCAACCGCAGAGGGATGATTGTGCGACTCAATCTTAAATGCCAACCGAATGCCATCCCCGAGATCCACTACCCCTGCATTTTCTCCAGGACCCACCAAAACCCGTTTTCCCTCAGTCGGAAAGTTCTTCAGCAACGGACGCGAATTTTTATAGCAGCAGTGCTCCGACCACATCACCCCAAACATTCCCAACTCAGCCTTGTTCGGATGACGTCCGAGGCGACGGACTATTTCGTCATATTCTTGGGGCTTGATGCCTTCAGATTGAATTTCGGCGGCTGAGAAAGGGGCGGCAGGTAAGGTCATAGGGAGACGGTAAAAGATGTCAACAGCTAACCATTTTGCCACCCTTTGCGACCAAAAATTAGTGAATTAGGTCGAGGAGTTCTTCTTTACACAGCCCGATCGCCTCATGAGGATTCACAGACCAACGTTTCCATATAGCTTTCCAATGATCGTCCAATAACTTGACCAAATGAGGTCGCCATAAAACACAGAAAGGATCGCACCCAACGCCAAAAATGGACCAAACGGAAACGGATTTCCACGTTTCAAGACCTTGAGCGCGATCGCAATGAGTCCAAAGACAGAACCCACGGCACAGGCCAAAAAACACGACAACACCATGAGCTTGATGCCAACCCATGCTCCGATCACCGCCAAAAGTTTAGCGTCCCCGCCGCCCATCGCATTAGGCCCAAAGAAAAAACGCCCTATCCACGTCAACAGGTCCAAACCCCAAAGTCCTAAGACCGCCCCGGCGATCGCCCAGACAAACCCCTGAATGATTCCGGCAAGTGTGCCCGTAAGAGCAGCGGCGATCGTTGTTTGGAAGGCCAACCCCAAGATTAGCCCAGACTTCATCAACCTGGAATCTAACGTTAAGGTATCCATATCAATTAACGCTAACGCCAACAGAAACGAGATAAAAGTCCAATTGCCTAAAGTTTGCAACGAAAATCCAAAGACTAAAAATATCGATAGGAATAGCAATGCTGTGATCATCTCAACGATGGGGTAGCGCATTGAGATGTCCGTCCCGCAATGCGCACATTGACCCCGAAGCATCAGCCAACCCACGATCGGCACATTTTCACGCTTACGCAGTCGCGTCATACACTTTGGACATCTTGAAGGCGGCTGGGTTAGCGACAACCCCGCCGGAAGACGATAAACTACGACATTTAAAAAACTTCCAATAGAAGCACCCAAAATTGTCGTCAGTAGAATAGCAGTCCCTTCAAATAACGCATCCATGCTGCACCCAAACATACTAAGCAACTACTATGGCAATCACTAAAACCCACTATCTCGCATTCATAACACTCAACGGAATAAAACACTCTTGAGGCAACAGAATGGGTTTACCGTTAAAAATCAATTTTCCACGATAGGTGGAACGGCTAATAGCAACGCCCAACGGAAGTTCAGTTACATTGGGGTGAACTGAATAATAAGTGTCATAAATCATCCGTGCAGCTTGAATTAATGACGGATCTTGGCCCGGTAAAAACGCCGAATTATCGATCACAATTCCCAACTCCTCATGCCTGATAAAGGTTTGTCTGTCGATTGCACTCACACCACTCACATCACTCACAGTCCACTACACTCCGCAAAATGCTTGATACGAAATCGTTATTCGGTGATTGGATTCTACTTCCAGAAGCTCAAAACGGCACGAAAATAAATTTGCGTCCGAAATAAACTAGCCACATATCACAAAAAATGGCCTAAAAGATTCCGAATCTCACAGCGCTCAAAAAATTGTGTTAGCATTTGGCTCATAACAATCATCATAAAATCGGTTCGAGTAATGAGTAAGGTTCTGGTGCTGAATGCCTCCTACGAACCGCTTAACCTCACCAGTTGGCGGAGAGCGATCGTTTTGTTGCTGAAGGGAAAAGCAGAGCAGCTTGAGGACGCTGGACGCATCGTCTACGCTGATTTCCCCATGCCGTCTGTGATTCGCTTACGTCAGTACGTGCGCGTTCCTTACACCGAAATCGCCCTCACCCGAAAAAATCTCCTTCACCGAGACGGCCACACCTGCCAATATTGCACCCACTCCAGCGAAACGTTGACTCTTGATCATGTAATTCCTCGATCGAGAGGTGGACAGGACACCTGGGAAAATCTAGTTGTCGCCTGCAATCGCTGTAACGTAAAAAAAGGAAACAGGACCCCGCGCGAGGCGGAAATGCCATTGTTGCGTCAGCCTCACCGTCCTCACAGCAGTTTGTTTTACGAAGTCTCACGGCACACAAAAGGCGGAAGTCATCAAGAATGGCGGAAATATGTGATTGGAGCTTAGATCCAAAATCTCGGTCATCGCAGCATAGACTCTGTTAGCCTATACAAGTCTTAACATTGCATCCCGCTAGATCTTCATGACGATCGCATCTTCGAATTCCCATCATTCCGCAAAAACTAGTGATTGGCGGCTCTTTCTTAAGCTAGCGCCCTACGCCCGTAACAATTTGAAGGGGCTATCTATAGCTGTGTTGCTGCTGGTTCCGGGGGCCACCGCTCGGGCGGTCCAGCCGATCGTGATTGGGCAAGCTGTGTCACTGCTGCGAAACGAAAATTCGACTTGGGCATTTTTGCGAAATCTGCCCATCAGTCAGGGGTTAAATCTCATCGCTCTAATGTTATTTATGACGATGGTCGGACGACTCGTTTGTGATGCGACACAGGGGTTGTTGGTTCAGAGATCGGGGCAGCGGATTACGGCAGATATTCGCAATGATTTGTTCACCCATGTGACGTCGTTAGCGGTCCGGTTTTTCGATCGCACGCCCGTGGGCAAATTAATCACGCGATTGACGAGCGATGTGGATGCCCTAGGGGAAGTGTTTTCAACGGGAGCGATTGGGATTATTGGCGATGTGGTGCTGATGTTGGTGATTGCGGTTTTGATGTTTACGAAGCAGTGGCAGTTGGCGACGCTGCTGGTGCTGATGCTGATTCCGACAGCGCTGGTGATTATCTATTGGCAAAAGCGCTATCGTAAGGCTAACTACGACGCCCGCGAAGGACTCTCTAGTCTTAATTCTATGCTCCAAGAAAACATCTTGGGCGTTGGTGTGGTGCAGCTTTTCCGTCGGGAAGGCCGAAACAGCGAACAGTTTTTTAAAACCAATCTTGGCTATGTTAAAGAATTGGATGCAACAATTTTTTATGACTCGGCAGTTTCTGCAACATTGGAGTGGGTGTCTCTCATTGCAATCGCAATTGTATTGGCGGTTGGTGGCAGTTTGACTTTAGGAAAGTCATTGGATTTTGGAACACTCTCTGCATTTATTCTGTTTGCGCAAACGTTGTTTGATCCATTGCGTCAGTTTGCAG
Source organism: Synechococcales cyanobacterium (assembly GCA_043787035.1). Taxonomy (GTDB): domain Bacteria; phylum Cyanobacteriota; class Cyanobacteriia; order Leptolyngbyales; family Leptolyngbyaceae; genus JAAFJU01. The sequence goes on along the minus strand of JAYVVL010000032.1, from coordinate 2,359 downwards.
AAAAGTTTACGGCGATTCAGTCTGGACTCACGGCGATCGAACGGATTAACGATGTCTTAGACGAACCCATTGAGATCCGCGATCGGCTGACGACCGTTATTCCAGATGCATCCGCTAGCGTGGGCGAAATCAGGTTTGAGCATGTGTCGTTTGGGTACAAGCCGGGTGAGTACATCATTCACGATTTGGATTTCACCATTCGATCGGGCGAGAAAGTTGCGCTCGTCGGGCCGACTGGAGCGGGGAAGAGTTCGATTATCCGATTATTAAGTCGTCTGTACGATCCCCAGGAAGGACGAATTGTTCTCGATGGCATTGATATTCGGGATCTGCCGCAATCTGAATTGCGCAAACGCATTGGCATCATTTTGCAAGATGGCTTTATTTTCTCGGGTGATGTGAAAAGCAACATTACCCTAGGCGAGACCTACAGCTTCGACGAAATCCAGTCTGCCGCCCAAAAAACTAACGTCGCCACCTTCATTGAACAGTTGCCCAACGGCTACGACACGCACCTTAGAGAACGAGGAACAAACCTGTCAGGCGGCCAAAAGCAGCTTATTGCCTTTGCCCGAGCGGCCATCCGCGATCCAAAAATCTGGGTGCTCGATGAGGCGACCTCTAGCTTGGACGTGACGACTGAAGCACAAATCCAAGATGCCCTTGACCATATGCTTGAAAACCGCACAGCGATTATCATTGCTCACCGTCTGAGTACGATTCGCAATGTCGATCGGATATTGGTCCTAAAACGGGGACGACTGATTGAGAATGGCAGTCATGAGGATTTGCTGGCGCAAGATGGACTGTACGCAAGTTTGTACAAATTACAAATGCTGGTGTAGTGAGCTATTTTTTATTATTCTCCAGACCACGCCTCCAGTTTGGGTCACTCATCTTCCCGAGTGCCAAACGCCATTTGCATGATGAAGGGCCTGCCGCCATCTTCGTGATACCTGTCGGCCCACTGTCGGATAATTTCATCCAACTCTTCTAGGGCGCGATCGGTCTTCTCTATTGAAATATCTAATGTTTCTAGGACCCGCATATGATTGGGCTGACGTTCGGACCATCCCTTCATGAGGCGGAAATAGCGCGCCGTGTCTTCAACCATCACAAACGTGCGCTCCTCTTCGTCTTCCGGGGAGTAAGACGATCGGGTCAATGCATAGAACGGCATTCCCCAAGGAGACTCAATTCGGCTAACGGTGCCGGAGTAAAGTAGACGCCGCTTAATGTGCTCAGCAAGCGCTTCACTCAGGGGCATCCGTTGGTCGTCGCGCGGGAGTTCTTCTTGGGAGAGTTCATGGAGGTGCTCGATGAGTTCCAAAAACTGGAATGAATTAATGATCTGAGCATCCGGTAACTGCGACGGAAGCTTTTGCTCCAAAATCCGCTTTTCTTCAGAGGTAAGGTTTGTCGAACTGATGCGCGATCGACCGGGCTGCCAAGGATGTTGCTTAATCCACACGTAGGGAAACTGAATTAAGTAGCGAGGCTCTTGAGACCCTAACATCTTTAACAATTTGCCTTCGGTCAGCGCTTTGCCAACTTCTTCCACGATCGCCTTTACGCGTTTCGGTTCGATGTGATGAAGATGTCCGGTCATCCGGAGATTGCCGTCCTGCTCTAAATACGTCATGTAAATGGCACATTTTGCAGCCGTCGCCGCCGCATCTAGAAAAGCACCATGGCGGTGTCCTCCTGTTCGCATGGCACCAAAGGCGAGGTACAGCATGATCTGATCCATCGCACTAGGACTAAGCAGCTTGATCAGATCGAGATCTTTAGGCATGGGAGGCAAACACGATTTCAAAGGAAACTGGAACGATAAGAGACAAAACACGGAGAAAACAATGTCACTCACGTTCTAACGTATACTATGCCACTAACTAAGATGTCTATCTCCCGCAAGGTAAGCAACCCCGGTGCTGTCTATCATGCCCCCAAAACCAAAAAATAGCACTCAAGGGCGTCATCTTTTGTGCTGTATTTAAAGTCACAAATAACGAACAATACTGGGGCTGAATCGAAGCATCTTCCAAGACCATCGTATTTAGGTTGCCTCTACACGACCGCTACCCCGATAGGCTCCATCCACGCGATCGCTACCTCGGCAGGCTATTTCTACGCGACCGCTACCCCGGTAGTCTTTTGATGAGGATGTCGATCGCGTTTGAACGATGCTGACGATCGCGCAAAGCACAAGAAAGCTGGTGAAAATTAGAGAATGTTGAGCTTGCATAATTAGTCTACTGAATGTGTAACTAATCACTCATACAGACCCTGCGTAGTGAGATCAGGATGCATTGGAAAATTTTCTCAAAGAACCCCATAAAGCAGAGGTTGCCGTCTGACT
>JAYVVL010000031.1:0-2225 GCA_043787035.1 Synechococcales cyanobacterium | reverse complement strand
TCTGAAACCTTGAATACCGTGTTGGATTCAACCGTCTCAGAGGTGATGACTGACTTTCTCTGCCCCGATCGCGGATTATTGTTTGAACAAGTTCAGCTCGATGGATCGCATCTCGATTGCTTTGACGGTCGATTAATCAATCCCGGTCACGGCATCGAAGCGATGTGGTTTATGATGGACATTGCCGATCGCGCTTGCGATCATGAAACCGTTGATAAAGCTGTACAGGTCGTGTTGAATACACTTGAGTTTGCCTGGGATAAACAGTATGGCGGATTGTATTACTTCATGGATTCCAAGGGGCATCCCCCACAGCAATTGGAATGGGATCAAAAACTCTGGTGGGTTCATGTAGAAACACTGGTGGCTCTGCTGATGGGCTATCGGCTTACCGGGCGGCAAGAATGCTGGGATTGGTATGAAAAAGTCCATGCCTATAGCTGGGCGCACTTTAGCGATGATCAACATCCGGAATGGTTTGGGTATTTGAATCGGCAAGGTGAAGTATTGCTTAATCTGAAGGGCGGAAAGTGGAAAGGTTGTTTTCACATCCCCCGATCGTTCTTTCTATGTTGGCAAGAATTGCAAAAAATTGCGCCCTAACCCTACACTAGAAAAGCTCTCTCAATTCTTCATTCTCAATTCTCATGCTGCCGACCGACCTCCTCATGAACCGCATCAACGGAGAAACGATCGTCCCCAAACGATTGGATTTGGACGATGAGATTCAGACGATCGCGGCTAATCTTATCGAAATCTTCACGCTCTCCAAAGGCAGCACCCGCGCCGAACTTAACCGCCATCTCCTGGATCTCGAAGGCGAAGAAACTGACTACCGAGTCAAACGCGGTCTCGCTCATCTTCTCAGCAGCGCTTTTAGCGAATTTGAAATCGTTGCGCCTCTAGACCCGATTATGCTACGGGAAAAAGTGTTTGCCGCTTCCGCCGGGACGGTTGCGAGTCCAGCGAATACCGTTGCAACCCTGTACAAAATCGCTGAAATCCTCAGCCAAGAACTCGATCGTGAAGTTCTGCCTGAACAGGTCAAACAAGGACTCTACGCCGATCTTCCCGACAACCAAATCCTCACTCAATTCACACCGCCCACTCCTGAAGCTCTCATCCATCGCTACAACCTGTCCCAAGTTCAGGGCATCTTCTACCGCGCCACCGACGTCCGTATCGACGCCCACCGCAATGAACCGGGTGAATACAAACTCCTCTTTCGCTATAGCAAACTCTTTCAGCTCATGAGCTATATCGAAGGCGACGCCGATCATGGATTCACCTTAACCATAGACGGTCCCACCAGTCTTTTCTCTGCGTCTACCCGCTACGGATTGGCCCTTGCAAAGCTCTTGCCTGCCCTTCTCCATGTAACCAAATGGACGCTCACCGCAGATTTACAAACCAAAGATTTCTACTCGGGCGAATTGCGAAAAACACGGTTTACTTTAGAGTCAGACTGTGGACTCGTGAGCCATTATCCACCGGGAAAAACCTACGATAGTATGCTGGAAGAAGGCTTCGTCGATCGATGGAACAAAACTAAAACAGATTGGAAACTAGAACGCGAAGTCGATTTAATTGCGATTCCTGGAAGCGTGATGATTCCTGACTTTCGGCTCGTTCATCCTGATGGTAGAACCTATTTATTTGAAATTGTAGGCTATTGGCGACCGGAGTATTTGCGGAAGAAGTTTGCTCAGGTGCGAAAGGCCAATCGGACTGATTTAATTTTGGCAGTCTCCGAACGTCTGAATCTAGAAAAAGCAGGCGTCAAAATGCAAGATGTCCCCGCCAATACCATCTGGTTCAAAAACGAGTTGCTGCCCAAGGCTGTTTTGGCCCTGTTGGATTAAGATACAGTGAGATGCAGGGTAAGATGAGCCAACAAAGATTGCGATCGGTTATGACATCCAACAGCGACTGCGCCAAAGTTAATCTGTAGTTTCAACGGCAGGTTTCATCCATGGCATCCCGGGTAGTGCCCTTACCTAAAGGACAGAGAAAAATAGCCTTTGATCGTCAAATGCTTACCGCACCGCTTCTGAGAATATTCGATTATTCTTTACCCTTTACATAATAGCACTACCGCCGTTGAGACGATGTACATAATCCTTGGACTCAAAAGCCCCAATCTTCACTTCTGTTGTAATCCTCATGAATTAATCAAGAAAAGTCGAGATTTCTTTCAACAGCCCTATCACTGTGAGGATGGAACG
>JAYVVL010000030.1:0-17146 GCA_043787035.1 Synechococcales cyanobacterium | reverse complement strand
CTGGAGAAAATTGGCCTAAATGTGATGAGGACGGCGCTCAAGTAAGCGATCGTTGACAGGTTGGGCAAACGCCGTGAATCAGCAGTTGGCAGTCTAGAAGCTGAAATCCCTCTTTTTCGGTAACCGTTGCGCCGATCGTTAGCACGGTGTCTTGTTTAAATTCGATCACCTTATCGCAGCGCGTACAAATTAAATGGTGATGGTGAGTCGGTCGGGGACCATTGAGTTCATAGTACTTATAGTCATCACCGAGATCCAGCTAGGGCTTCAGCACTGAGATGCTCTCCCAAGGGCGAATTTTGAAAAACCGCCAAAATTTTCTCGCGTTGCGGCGTCAAACGACCTCCCTTCTGATGGAGTTCCGCCTTGAGATAATTTCCATTGTAGTTTGGGGAAGACATAGGCAGAGTGGCCTTTTGAACACTCAATCAGGTTAACAAAAACCTACAGAGCAGATACATAGCAATAATTTTCTTCACTCTATCGATCTTGTCAGGCGTTTGCAATTAGCCGTAATGGATTTAACAACCATTTATCCTGAATTCAGGGGTGCTTTGTCGTGAGACCGAACGGATTTGGACGCGGTTGTAGATCAGATTAACCTAAATTGTTTGATTGTGAAAGTTTGCGATCGTCCGTTAAATTCGACGGAGTAGTGGGTGAGCATATCGCGGTGGAACGAATGATTCGATCGGATTCTTGAGGAAGGACTTGAGCAATGAAGAGCGACCGATTGGGATCAGGAATGTAGGCGCGGAGGAAGAGAGCAGATTCGTCTATTAACGTCCTTTTTCGCTCCGAGTTGGGTGAACAGTTGACGAGTAATGCGAAGCTAGGAATTAAAAAAGGCGATCGAAGTGCATCGCCGAATGTTCTTTAATTCCTAGCTCTAAACCTTAACCAAAATCTTATCGTTCTCGACTTTGACGGCATAAGTTGGGAGTGGTTCGCTAGCGGGGCCTTTCGTCACTTGACCCCGGTTGTCAAAACTTGCGCCATGGCACGGGCAGACAAATTGTTTGTCGGACGCATTCCACTTGACGACGCAGCCTTTATGAGTGCAGGTCGGATTGACAGCAACGATCGACTCGGGTTTCTGGATATCTCCCGTGATGGCGATCGGTTTTTTGTCGGGACCGAGAGCTTCTATGGCACTATCTAGGCGAAGGTCTGCAAGATTTGCAACAGTGGCATACCCATTGGTCCCAGCGTTGGCCACGGGTAGCGCTAATGGAGTGGTGGCGGTGGGCGTCGAACAAGCGGCGAGGGCCACCGGAAGGGAGGTCGCTAGAAAACCAGCGCCTGCCCAAGTCATAAATTCGCGACGGTTCATAGAAGGATTTGGGTAAACAGGTTTCTTAGTTAATTATTGTAAACCTTCTAGGGCGGGGCCGTTACTCCCGTCGAGCGAACCGTCGGAGATAAGCCGAAAATACCGTACATACCAGCAATACCATCAACACCGTCCCCGGAATCACCATCAACCAATTGCCCCGAAACACCGCTCCAAGATGATCGAACCCTGTGGAGTCGGTGATTTCACGCTGCTCCCGCGATCGCTGCAAAAACTCCAGCGTATAGCGCTGAGGCTCTTGGCCGAGGGGAGCCGGACGGTTGGCCCGAATCAGTACCGTGTCATCCTTAAGCTGGAAAAACAGATCATCGCGGCTCCACACATCCCGCACCTGCGCCAACCCCCTCATCCATTTGCGCACTGAGCGCCACCACCATCCGATCGCGGTTCCACGGCGACAACACCGCTTTAATCACCCCTTGATCGTCCGGCAACACCTGCACCTGCGACCCATCCCGCTTTCGGCCTAGCAAATCCTGCAACGAAAACCCACTTTGCTCATCAAAGTCAACACGCCCACATCCGGCGGCAATGCCTGAGGCTGAGCAGGATCTTTGTCTAGCGCTTTGGGACCCGCAGTAAAACATACCACCAGCTCTATTAAACTGTGAACCAGGACGTAGAATAGGCGTGATTTTGACAGGAATTCCACTTATGCTGCAATCTTTAGCGTTCAAATCCTATTTGATTCGGCCTTGGACGCCGATCGATCGCCTTGCCGCCGCTCAAGTGATTGAGACGGTACTCACTGAATATGGCCTATGCTGGGAACCGAAAGGAGCGGACCAGGACGTCTTGCAAGTTGAAGGATGCTACCAAAACCAGGGCGGAGAGTTTTGGGTGGTGATACAAAACGGGCAGATCGTCGGGACAGCAGCCTATTACCCGATCGATCGCCTTGGAAGCAGGGCTGGAAGCGCTGTCGAGCTTCGTAAGATGTATCTGTTACCGCAGGTACGAGGTCAAGGATTAGGTCGGTTTTTGTTAACGCATCTAGAAACCCGAGTCCAATCCAAAGGTTTCACCAATCTCTGGATCGAAACCGCGTCGGTCTTAAAAGAAGCCGTAATCCTGTACGAAAAATCAGGCTACGAACCTGCCATAGGCGTCGAAACCGATCGCTGCGATCGCGTTTACCTCAAGCGTTTAGATCCCTCAGTTTCCGCCGATCGCCGGGAGCAGTAGCTAACCAGCGCTGTGAAAAACAGGATTCCGGTGAGATATTTTAGCGGCGCTGGAATGAAAGGATTTGGGGAGAAAAAACCTTCGATCGCCCCCGCAATTAGCAGCAAAACCACAACGCCAAACATGATTTTTGCCGCTTGAAGTCCGTACAGTTTGAACGCATCAATCCGTCGATATTCTCCCGGGAACAACAGAGCACGAGCAATCAAAAGACCCGCCCCACCGGACAGAAAAATAGCAGGCAACTCCAGCGATCCATGGGGAAAGACAAAGGCCCAGAACGGATAGGCAAGGTTATTCTGGCCCACCAAGACGCCGATCGCCCCGATCAAAATCCCGTTGAACGCCATAATATAAACTGTGAGCAGTCCAGCCGTAATGCCACCCGCCGCTGCTCGAAACGTGACGCTCAGATTGTTGACCATGATGGAAGTCGAGGCTAAAGGCTCATCTCCAAGAATTTTTCCCATCCAGAGTTTGCCATCGTCTCGCACCATGCTGATCAGCGATTCGGGCACCACCAGCGCCATAAAGGCCGGATCTCGCCACGCATACCACCATGCAATCAAGCCCCCTAACAGAAAAATCCCCGTCGCAACCGCTGTATAGCCTGCCGTCTCCTGAACCACCTTCGGAAATCCGGTCGTCATAAATGCTTTTGCCTCTTGCCAATTTTGGCGCTGGGCACCTTGGTAAATCTGGCTGTAGGCTCGGGTCGTGAGGGTCTGAAGGCTGTGAGTGAGCGTCTGGCCCAGGTTGTGGGTGCGAGCACGGGCAAGATCACCGCATACGGCGCGGTAAAGGCTGGAGAGCGATCGCACTTCGGTGGCGCTGAGGGATTTGAGTCCGGTTTTATCCACCTTTTGGAGGAGGGCATCTAAGGCTTTCCAGAGGGGTTCTTTACGACTAATCCAACGTTGAAGATTCATGGGAAATCGGTGGCATCTGGGAAAGAAACGGTTACATTGCAAGTGTATTCAATTTTTGCCAGGGTAGACGAATAAATCATCTGTTGGGCAGATTACATTTCACGCCTTCTCTCGCTAAACCTGTTTTTATGAGCACGAGCTAAGCCTCTCCTTAATCCCTATGAATGAGCCATTAAACTTAAGTCAGTTTACCCGTCTCCGGGAATCGTTGACGATCGGCGATGTGGTCAGCGTTGCCTTTACGATTTCGCGCGAACGCTGGAAGCAAAATGCGGGGATTGCCCTTCAGGCGACGGCCTGGTTATTTGTCCCGTTGATTGGGGGAGGCGTCCTGTCGGCGCTGTTTATGCTTTTGATGAGGAGTGCGGGAAGAACGGCGGCAGGTCGATCGAGCGCTTTAGGCATGATGGTGCTGGTGTTTGTAGTGTGGCTGGTCGGTGCTTTGTACTGTTTAGGACGGTATATGGCCAATTCGGCGTTAATTGCACGCTTAACGTTCAATGATTTGGCGCAGCAGGCGGAGTCGTTGGCCGATGCTCGGCGATTCACGCAGTCGCGAACGTGGTCCTATTTGGGAGCAAGTCTGCTGATGGGGCTGCTGTATTCGGCGGTAGTAATTGCGGTCACGATCGCATTTTCGATCGGGGTTGTATTGATTGCGATTGCGCTGGGAGTCTCGATGTCTAGCTTTGGGTCGGGGGTGAGTAGTAATCCTGTAGTAGGGTTTTTCTTAGTGATTGGGATTCTGCTCGCCTTTTTAGGGTTTTTGGTGGGGCTGACTTGGTTGGGGTCGCGGTTCTTCTTTTACGAGGTGCCCATGTCGGTGGAGCGTGAGACGGGGGCGGCTTCGTCCATCGGACGGACATGGAATCTGGGAAATCGATCGAACTGGCGCTTAATGATCATCACGACCTTGGCGTATTTGATTACCTTACCCATTCAGGCGATCGCGCACGTGGTCATTCTGGTGTGCCTCCTGATCCCACAACTCGCCATGAGCCAAAATGCATCGCTCTCCGGCGGATTGATGGCGATTTCGGTTCTGGTACAATTGCTCGTAAACTTTGTGGTCGTGGTCATAACGATCGTCTTTTGGCAGGCAGTGAAGGCGGTGGTGTATTTTGATTTGCGGAATCAGGCGGAAGGGATGGGGTTGGAGTTGAGAAGTGAGAATGAATAATGAAGAGAGAAGCGTTGAAATTAGGTAGAACTAGATGAGGGGCGATCGTTCGTATGAAATTTTTTAATGAGATTCGGTTGCGGACACCGGAGAGTGTAGAGCTTAAGTTTCCGCTCTCCGGGATTGGGAGTCGGGCGTATGCACTCTTTGTGGATTACACCCTGTTGAGTTTGGCGATTGCGGGATTTCTATTTTTATGGTCGATCGTCAGCTACCAGATGGTTCAGTATTTTCCGTCTGCGCCGGGACTCGGAAGCTGGCTGATCGCAATTCCCGTGTTGATGTGCTTCGTCATTTTTGTCGGCTACTTTATTTTTTTTGAGACGCTGTGGCAAGGACAGACCCCCGGAAAACGATTGGCACAGATTCGGGTCATTCGAGATGATGGACGTCCGATCGCACTGCCTCAAGCGACGCTCCGGTCGCTCCTACGAACCTTTGATGATCTGTCGTTTTTTATGGTGGGTTTTTTGCTGATTGCCGTTGGGAAGAAAGAAAAGCGACTCGGGGACTGGGTGGCGGGGACGGTGGTGATTCAGGAGCAGCGATCCAAACCAGGGACGATTCAGGTCCTAGATGAAGCCAAGGCGAGACAAGTCGCGGATTCTTTACGTGAAGAGCAGGATATTTCGAGGTTGTTGCCCGATGATTTTGCAGTGGTGCGGGAATACTTAAGACGCAGAAGTAAGCTCTCGAATCACGCACGCGCGACGGTGAGTTTGCGGCTGGCGCAGCAAGTACAGCAGCGTTTGGGAATGGACGGGCTGCCGTTTAATATGAGTCCCAATTCTTTCTTGGAAGGGGTCTATTTGGCGTATGGGCAGAAGGGTTAGAGGTGCCGATCGATGCCTCTCTCCCAACTTTAAAGTCTTGATAAACTCTATCCTCAACGTTTCAGATTTGCTGAATCCTCGTTGTAAAGATAGTTAAGACTAAACATTTCATTATTGTACGCAGTATTTTAAAAGCTATGACGAACCCAACTGAAACGCTTATTTTTGACTGTATTGTCGTAGGATCCGGTCCCGCTGGGGGCGCAGCCGCGTACCATCTGGCCAAACGCGGACGATCGGTTCTGGTGCTCGATCGGGATGTGCTTCCCCGCTATAAGGTATGCAGTGGTGGAGTTTCACCTGCGGTCGGGGCTTGGTTTGACTTCGACTTTTCGCCTGTGATTTCTAAAAAAATCGACCAGATTCGCTACACCTGGAAAGTTGGGGATCCTGTCGAGGCAAAGCTGGCCACCGCAGAACCCATGTGGATGGTGAATCGATCGCAGTTTGACCACTATGTGATTAAACAAGCTCAGTCATTAGGTGCTCAGCTTCAAGAGGGTACGACGGTCTTGGGGATTGAGTTTAAGACTGATCGGTGGGAAGTGAAGACCGATCGCGGTGTCTTGAGTGCGCGCTATCTAGTGGCTGCCGATGGGGCAAAAGGTCCCATGGCCCAATGGTTAGGGTTTAAACCTAAGGATGTTCGCATGGGTGCGGTTCTTGAGGTTCCAGGTCATGGTGCGGTCAGTGAAAAAGCTCAGTTTGACTTTGGCATCATTAAGAACGGGTTTATTTGGAGTTTACCGAAAGCGGACGGCTATTCTATCGGTACCGGAACCTTCCGAGGAAAAGATACGGAGGACCTTAAGTCTGCGCTTTCGGAGTACGTCAGCCTAACGGGCCTCAATATTGGCGGGGCAACCTTTAAAATGGCCCCCATGAGCCTATGGGAGGGCAATACACTGCTTCATGGACGCAATGCGGTCTTAACAGGCGAATCGGCAGGTCTAAGCGATCCGTTTACAGCGGAGGGCATTCGTCCGGCGATGTTCAGCGGGGTCAAGGCGGCAGAAGCGATCGATCGTGCCCTTTCCGGCGATGCCCGAGCGTTGGCAAACTATACCGCCGTGATTCAAGCCGAGTGGGGCGAGGATATGGCTTGGGCACAAAAGTTGGCTAACATTTTCTATCGGGTGCCGGGAATTGGTTACAAGGTGGGTGTAAAGCGTCCTTCGGCAACCGATCGTCTTTGCAAAATCATGTGTGGCGAGTTGCGGTATGCAGATGTGGCGTCGCGGGCGTTGAAACGTTTAGGGGGCGGATTGATTCCGGGATTGAGGTAGGTTAAATAGCCTGTGAGGCAGGGAACCATTCTCATTACTCACAATTTCTGACCCGTTCATCCACACGGTCCTGAAGTCCTGTAAAATGTTGTTACAGGCTAATAACAATTACAGGTAGAGCGTCATGAGTCAGTACGAGCGCATGGTGTTGATGGCGGAAGATGAGTTAACGCAATACAGCACCGATGCCCGCAAAGTAGAAAAACTACGGCGCAAAATTGGCATTTCCACGTCCGTCGCCGATCGTCAAGCCGCCAAAACGCAGCTCGCTGAAGAATTGCCCAAAAACATGTTTACCAAAGGCATCATGACCCAGCGCCAAACCATTGCACTTCCCTTCTGGGGGATTGCGGGTCTTGGGTTGCTCTTGGGGATTTCAGCCGATCAGCCTTTGTTGTTCATGGCGACCATGATCGGCGGAACCCTCGCGATCGCCCTTCAAAAGTGGGGCTGGAAACTTGAAGCCCGTCGGATTTTGATGGCGACGCTGGACGATTTGGAAAACCCGAAAACTGAGCCAGCGGGTAAGTAGAGAATAGACGTTCAGTTCAGATGTGAATAGGGATCGCTCCCTAACCCTTTCCTAACTTTGGGAGCGTGAACTGTTCGAGGTCTGATTCTGGATCGATCCCAAGGGCGCTGAGCTTGGCGGCTAGGCGATCGGCCCGGTTACGTTCTTGGAATAGACTTTTACTATCGTTCAACACTAACTGTCCTGTTTTGTCTGTCCAGCGCAACCACATTACTTCAACGCCGTTGTAAACGCTAGGATAAACGCCTAAACCTAGATTCAGTTCATCAAACCAATGACGTCGATCGGTTAACTGAATCTCCTCGTAACGGGTGGCGACTAATTTGAATAGGCGCAGGTTAGACTACTGAGTCACTGGCGCAACGCCCAGCACTAGAAACCAATCAGTCCTCTTGTACCAACGAGTGTGCTGCGTGTCGTAATAGAGATTTAAATCGGCCCCAGTGAAGTATCGATCGGGGCTGATATCGGGGGGTTTGCAGGTTTCGCGCAGCAATTTGGGTTAAAAGTCATGGAATTCGTCAGGCAAACCGGACTCCTCGGGGTCTTCGCTGGAAAGTTCAAACATCGTGGGCAAAGGCTCACTCCGCTGGCTTGCGGGCTGAAGGGGGCGATTGACTGATAGATTGGCTGATACATAATGTGAAACCCGTGAAGAGTAAAACGGAACCGCTTTAACTTTGGATTATCTTAGCGCACGCACCGAAAGTTTAATGACGGTATAATTATGGATGTCTTTTGTCTTCACCTTCGATCGAATCAATAGGAATGGTGTTCAGTTATCTTAATGAACTTACTAGAGTTGGTTATTCCATTTGATCATCAGGCAATTGCATTGGGTCAAGAGGTTTTGGGCGGATTGGGTCTTAGCGTAACGATCCACAACTTAGAGCGCCTTCCTAAGTCAGGTCCATTGATCATTGTCTGTAATCATCGGAGCTTCTTAGATCCTTTTTTATTAACGAGTTTCTTGAACACACCGATTAATTTTGTATGTCATCGGTTCATGGGAAATGTTCCGATTTTACGGGAAGTATTACAGACCTGTGGCGGGTTTCCCTTGAGCAATGATGATTGGTATCCTGACTTGTTTAAGAATGCAATTGATTTACTCGATCGAGGCAAGACGGTCGGTATTTTCCCAGAAGGAGTGGCTCCAATGTTGAATCCTCCTAGACCTAGAGAACTTCGGACTATTTATCGTGGCTTTGCCCATTTAGCGTTGCAAACAACGGTGCCTAACTTACAGATTTTGCCTGTGGCCATTTGCTCTAAATCAGAATGGCAATGTCCTGCGGTGCCTCTTAGCTTTCTGCGTCAGTTTGACCCATTAGAACCGCTCTTTAAGCAAGATGGCTGGCACCCAGCGGTGATGTATCAGAATGTAGCAATTCGGCTGGGTGAACCCTTTATGGTCGATCAGTACCGCGATCGATATCAGGGTCGCCAAGCGAGTATTGTGGTAAGAGACTTAACAGCCATTTTATCAAAGCAAGTTTCTGAACTGCTTGCTGCCTAAATAAACCATGCCGCTTGATTCTATTCATTTTTTGCCACCTCGATCGCGCCAGCCACAGTCTCCATTGTTTGTGTTTTTTCCAGGAATGGACGGGACAGGGCGGCTGTTTGACTCACAAATCGATCGATTGGCCACGCGGTTTGATGTCCGTTGTTTAGCGATTCCGAGTAACGATCGGACTGATTGGACTGGAATGGTCGATCGATCAGTAAATCTTATCACGAGGGAACAATCCAAGGGACAAGACCTCTATTTGTGTGGGGAATCCTTTGGGGCTTGTCTAGCGATGCAGGTCGCAGCACGCTTGGGGCGCAGCGTTCAGAAGTTGGTTTTGATTAATCCAGGATCGTCGTTTGCGCGGTTCCCACTGTTGGCGGCAGGGAGTGCGCTGTCGAGTCTGTTGCCGGATTTGATGTATCCATTTTCAACTCGAATCTTGGTGAATTTTTTAATTAATGCCGATCGGGTTGCAGCGATAGAACGCCAACACTTGATTGATGCGATGCTGTCGGTGCAGCCACAGGCCGCGTCTTGGCGACTGAATCTGCTTCGGCAGTTTCCAGTGGATTCAATCACTTCGGAACTGATTGATATTCCTGCGGTGTTGATTGCTGGAGAGGTCGATCGACTGTTGCCGTCGGTGTTTGAAGTTCGGATTCTTCAGCGATTGCTGCCTAAATCAAAATTGGTTTTGCTTCCGGGGAGCGGTCATGCTTGTCTGCTAGAACGAGATTTTTATTTGGCTGATTTTATCTGAATCAAGGTGTTGCCGTCTGTATGGGTTGCGATCCTCGACAATCAAACCCCAAGACGATCGCCGCCGTCAGATTCAAATTAGGAAAGGTGGGAGTAAGTACAATCAATTCTGCTTTCCTCTGGCCAAAACACGCGCTACTGTAAGATCCAACGCTGGCAAAACTTGAGAGCCGATTGCCTGATTCTCCCGAAAGGTTGTGAACTCGTACCGACCCGCCACAAGAAGACCGACCATGACCCATGACCGCTGTGGGTCAATCAGCCAATACTCAGGGATACCGCGATCGGCGTATTGGTCCCCTGAGTTAATTTTTATTGCTCTTCTGAAACCATCTTCACACAACTATCCTAACTCCCAAAAACGATATCTTTCCCCATTGGGAGTTCTCTAACGTCCCACGAGTGGAGCGTCGATCGCTTTGGTGAGGCGATCGCGGGTTTCTTCTAGGTGGGCTAGGGTGTAAATGTCTTTGGGGTCGGTTTTTTTGAGCGCCCCAGTCAGGGTGTCTCGGAGTTGTTTCATGTTGTAGCGAGCAACAGTTTGAGCATCTTCGGGGGCATCGTACTCACGCAGAGAAATTGCAATTAGCAGGTTCATATATTGACGCTGAATGCCTCGGCGCACGATGGAGATTTTGACGCGATCGGAACTTGCATTGGTGTTGAGAACTTCACTCCAAATGCTGGATTGAAGGGTGTTAAAAAGTTCAGGAATGGTAAGAGTTTGGGCGGGGTTCTTAAGTTCGCCTTCGGTGAGTCGGGTCAGCCTGTCGAAGTTGGTTAGTTCAGCAAGGGTTCGGGTCTGAAGCATGAGCAACCGATCGAGCACAGGATAATCCAGTCTGAAACTCGATGGCATCGTTCCCCAGTGACTCCACCGCGAGGGCGCGAGTTTGTTAAGTAAATCAGGAGAGAACTGGAACGCCTTTTCATCAAAAACATTGCGGCGAATCAGGTCTAGGGCTTTGCGCTGATCGGCGAGAGACACCGCTTCAAAGGGCAATCGACCCACTTCATCCCCAAAGCGCGATCGGTTGAAGTATTGGCCTCCGATGTAGTTTGTTAACTTCGTCGCGTAGCCAAAGTAGTACCCAAACACACCATTGAATGCGAGACGCACGTCGTTGAAGCTTTCACCTTGAAGGGGAAGACGCTGATCGAGACGGCCCCAAATGGTCCGTGCGTTGTCAAATTGCCACTGGGAGTAGGTCAAAAGATCGCCGCTCAGATCAAACCGTTGGACCTTGGGATCGAGTCCAGGACTGACATCTTCGTCGGTGGCGTAGGCAAGATCGGGTTCGGGCGATCGACGGGCGATGGTATCCAAGAGGTCTCGTTCTTTCTGGGGATCGGCAGCAGGCGTATACCCATAGGCTATTGCCCATTCGTCGTAAGGACCGACTTTGTGCGTATAGTAGTCGCCTTGCTTCGTGCCTCTGGGTGCAAGGTTGACGGCGCTATAATCCATGATAGAACCGATCAGACCTTTGCGTCGGGTGATTTCGGTGTTGTTCAGTTCTTCAGGTTTCAGCATAGCGCTACCCTTGAAGTTGTGGCGCAAGCCCAAGGTATGTCCGACTTCGTGACCGACCAGTTCACGTAAAAAATCATCAATGTAGTCTTTCTGACTTTGATCGCTGGGTAATGCATTTTCGATAAGGGATAGTGTCATCTGTCCCGTTGCAAATTGCTGCTGTCCGCCCATGCTGTAGCAGAAGTCCTGCATGTTCATCTCACGATTCCCAAATCGCAGTGGAACTGTGGGTTTAGCAGTTATTTTTTTGAAGTCTTTCCCAATCGTAGCAGTGTCGTCACATAGATTGCGATCGCCCATTAGTGCGCTTAAAAACGGTTGGTTTTTATCTTGATTGGTTTCAATTAGGCTACGGAATTCTTGCTTCAGTCCTTGAATAAAACTTGAATCAATAATGATGTCGGCATCTAGGATTTGTCCGGTGATGGGATTGACGCGAGAGGGTCCCATGGCAAATCCACCATCAGTCGAGGTAAACCACCGAATGGTGTTGTAGCGGATGTCGGCAGGATCCCAGTCGGCGTTGTCCGGCATTTGTTTGACTTCGATCGCGTTTTTGAAGCCGATTTTTTCGTAGGCTTCGTTCCACATTAAGATGCCGTCCCGCAGCGCGGTGCGATACTCCTTTGGAATAGAGTTTTCGAGCCAGTAGGTGATGGGCTGGACGGGGAGAGAAAGCTGAGCGCTCGGGTCGGCTTTTTCTAGCTGCCAGCGGTTGATGTAGCGGACAAAGGGTTGACGGGCGTTTTCTCGTCCGAAGCTGCGAAAGGCCGTCAGAAAGTAGCCAATCCGATCGTCGGCCAAGCGAGGACGGTAGCCGTTTTTCTCTGGGAGGGCGGAGAGGCTGTAGCGCACGCGCATCTCGAAGGCTCGGCTATCGGGGAGGGTGGAGATGAAGCTGGGCAGGGTGGCTTCGCTGCCTTCTCCGCCATAACCGTAGACGGATTCGAGTTCGGTGTTTTTGGGGAAGTTGTTGATTTTGCCGAAGTAGGTTCGGTTGGAATCGAGGTTGTAGGGTCCGCCTAGGATTTCGGAGATGACGGGTTTGAGTCCTGGCAGGTCGCCAAGAAAGGTTGAGTTTAGTTCGACGAGGACGCTTTTTTTGTCGGCGCGGGTGGTAATGATTTTTAGGGTATCGATCGGGGAGTCGCTGAACGATCGGGCGACGGTGCGGGCGATGGGGGATCCGGGTTCGGCTCGGACGTAGGTGTTAGGGATGACGATTTGGATGGTGTTATTGACGCGGCGAAAGTTGAAGAGGAATTCGCCGACGGGGATGCCGCTGTAGAGTCCGCGCTGTCCGATGGCGCTCTCTAAGGTCATGGTGGTGATGTAGTTGCGATTAAGCTGTTCAGGAAACAGTTCAAGGTAGAGTTTGCCGTTTTTCTCGTTGCGATAAAGGGTGAGGAGTCCTTCAGATTTTTTGGTGTTTTTGGTGACGAGTTCAAAGGGAGGCTGCTCTTCGCCGCCGAGAAGCGCTCCTAGGTCGAATTTTTTGCCTGGTTGCTCTTTGGCAGTCGGGTCGCTGCCTTTCTTGATTTCGGGCTTAACGACAGGCTTTTTTGCAGCGGGCTTGGCGGCAGGTTTGGCAGCAGGTTTGGCGGCGGTGGCGATTGCGCTTGATGCCGGGAGTTGAAGGGCGATCGGAAAGAGGGTAAGCAACAGGCCAAGGACAAAGGCCCAGACTCGATTTTGAGGTTTCAAAAGCTGTTTAGAAGTTTTCTTAAAGAAACTTAGCAGATGAGTCAGGATGCGGGTCACAAATGAGGTCATAGCAATGGGGAATGGAGAGGGGGGCGTTATGGTAATGATGGAGGTGGAAAAATTCCATTCTCGCTTCTCATTTCTTAATTCTCAATTCTTAAGAGAGACTTAACTCATTTAGTTTACCTGCTGATCTTAGAATCGTTATTATGGAGAAGGATTTTGAGAGAGGGATCTTTCAACGGATCCATTTTACGTTGGGCTGTTTCGTTGGATTGCAGGCTTGCAGTCATTTTTGATCTATGACTGATCTTAGTGGAACTTGGCTAGGTACGTATTGGCAGAATACTGAGCCAATGCGGTTTGAGGCGTCGCTTGTTCAGGGCGGGGGGACGCTGAGTGGGAATATTCTGGATGATGGCGAATTGGGGGAGGCTATTGTTGCTGGGGAACTGATTGGCCGTCGGGTGAGCTTTACGAAGCGATATTTAGCGGGAAGCCATGAGGTCGTTGATTATTCGGGGACGGTATCGGAGGACGGCAATTCGATTCAGGGTAATTGGTCCATTGATGCGGCGACGCAGGGTAAACGAAAGCGCGACAAGCTCTCAGGCACTTGGGAAGCTCGTCGTAGCGGCGATAGTCTGATGCAGGAGTTGATGCGCAGGATGCAACAGCAGGTTCCGGTCGGCGCTGGCGCGAGGTAGTCTCATTCGATCGACACGCCGGATTACTAAGTCGGTAATTATCCCCAAAACCCTTTCTGCTACTGTTGAGTGGGAAGGGTTTTTGATCGGAATGGGAGGGGTAAAACGAGGATGCCGCCTGTATTCCGGTTCTCATGATCCCGGTCCTCAAGTCAAATCATCCGCTAAAAATACTCTGCCGCAAATTTCAACAAAATCTCAGCGTGGGGAGGCCCGATCGGACGCACTTGGTTGGCTCTAACTGAAAAGCGATCGCCCCGCTGCAACTCTTCGATCGTCACGAGATCAAAATCCCAGCCTTCACTTAAAGTCAGTTCTGACAATGGAACAGTCAACGGCGCATGGAACACATAACGAATCACCTGATTAGTCTCACTGATCATAAAAAACGTCGGTAACGGCATTGCATAGTTAATCTCCTCCATAACTTCCCGCACCACAGCAACCTCAGGCGTCTCCCCCGCCTCCACATGTCCTCCAAAAAAAGCCCAAAATCCGGGATACAAAATGTTCGGAATGTCATCCCGCAACTGCATCAAAAACTTCCCATTCTGATGCAAAATTGCGATCGCCACCGCCACTTGCTCTCCAGTTTTATCTGCTTCAGGCATATGATCAATCTCAGACATTACTCAAACTCCAGGGGTTAGCACGACTCCAATCCATAATTATAGTTCTATCGTAAAACTGGGCACTCTAAGGGGCAACTGCACCCACCCTGAGTTCGTACCCCAGTTCCCATGCGCGATCGTCCTTGCCTTCATCCCAGTCAGCCTTCAATGTCCCCCTGGACCTCGAAGCTTTTGCGTCATGCCCTGCTGGCTGGTACCTTAGGCTGTCTCGGGATGCCTCTGTTGGCAACAACGGCACAGGCCCTCGTCAACAGTCCCCCAGCAAACGCACCATTCCCGCCACACTCAATCGCCTAGTCCCCCAATCCTGTGCCTGGTTCGATCGCCACCGCTCCAGCCTTCTTCAAGAACGCCACGGGATCATTAGAAGCCGGACGATCGGCCTATCAAGCTAGACAATTTAACGCCGCAGCCAAACTTTGGCAAACCGCCACCGATCAAGCCGCAAGCCAAGGCGATTGCACCACCCAAGCCCTCGCGCTGAACTATCTACATAAATATTACATCTCAGAATATTTATGTAGAAACACTGAAACTTCATAAGTAGTTGACTAGAACACTACCATAATAGTCCGGATTAGCACTGGTCTCATCCGTAAGAAATAGCTAGATGGTTTGGATACTTTCACCTTTTGGCTTTAATCATATGTCTATGACGATCGATCGATTGTTACTTCAATTGCCTGCTCAAGATTACTGTAGAGTTTCCTATGATTAGTAGTGAATCTTCATTGCGACTTAATCTTCTACGCTTCCCACTTATTGTTGGTGTTGTATTTATTCACGCATCTGCTACAAAAGTAGGATTAAGTCAACCTGTTTTTATCGTTGATTTTGTTAGGAATTTCATCTCTAGTATTGCAGCAGTTTCTGTACCAACTTTTTTCCTAATGTCCGGATACCTCTTTTTCGTAAAATTTAGTTGGTCAAAACAAAGCTATATAGCGAAGCTTAAAACAAGAGTTAAAACTTTATTGATTCCGTTTCTTTTTTGGAACACGGTAGCCTTTATCATAGTTGCAATCGCTCAAGCCATTCCAGCTACTCGTGTATTTTTCTCGGGCAATCGTCCCCCAGTGTCAAGTTTTACGAGTATTTTTGATTATTTAAATATGTTGATTGGCATTACGGGTCTGCCGATCGCCGATCAATTCTGGTTTATAAGGGATTTAATGATCTTGGTACTACTTGTGCCATTTCTCAGCATTATAATTAGATTTCTACCACTTCCCTTTATTGGAGTGATGTTAGCTTGCTGGTTAACAGGTATCTGGATACTCTATGTGCCCTCATCTGTGGCAGTTTTATTTTTTCTATTGGTGCTTATTTGTCATCAATCAAAGAAGATCTCTTCTGTTCCGATAAATTTGGACCAGGGATTCTCCTACTGTATCTCTCTGTTGTGACTGTTGATGTACTTAGTATGAATCAATCACCCATTCCCTATTTGTAAGCCTTCAAAGGGTCTAGCCTTGGGGCAGTAAAGACGGCACCGTTGTCCCAAAACGAGAGGCCCGACAAGCTAAAGTTAAGAACTCAAGAACATCACGTTTCTGGACATTCAACGTTGCCATCACCGTTAAAATTCGCGCCACAAATTGACTGCCCGCTTCTGACTGACTGCCAAAACTAAGCCGTCGCCAAATCACAGCAGGTCTGACCGGGCTTGCTCCGCTGCATTATTCGTCGGTTCCACACCGGGATGATGGGCAAAAGTCCAAAGGGATGATTCCCATTTTAGTAACTCCTTGCAGGTTCCAAGGGTTTTCGCCAATGGGCTTTTCTCCTTGGGTGAACTCAATAGCGTCACCGCTTCCGTTAGTTCTCTTTTAAATAATGCTTGTAGCGTTCCGACTCTCGCCTGAAAGTCTTTCCGGCTTAAAGTGCCACCTCCCACTTGATACCAGTCTTCAAACAATGTTTTCTGAATGTTCAACAGGGCCGTTCCAATCTCTTGAGACACCCCGCTTTGTTCGGTCATTGCCGTCAAATCTCGCTTAATATGCGCCCAGCGGAGTTGGCGTTGAGACGCATCCAACCACTCATAGCCTCGGTAGCGGTTGCTCACCACAATCCCAGAAAATTCTGGGCTAATTAAGCCTTGAGCCACGGTCTTGGCTCGACTTAACGCCACTTCAAAAATGACAACGCCTGCGGAAACCACGGTCCATAACCAACCTTTTGTGCGCCCTGGATTCTTGCCGTCAGCATTGCTTTGGTTAAAACTAGTCTCATCACTATGAACAACAGGAACGCCTTTGACGTAATGATGCGCATCCTGAACGGGAAACTTAATTGCATTGCTCATTTCATTCCGTAATCGATTCACACTGGCAATAGAAATATCAATCCCAAACAGTCGATGCAATAAAGTTTTAACTTTACTATGGCTCTGATAATTTTCACTACTTAGAATTGCAACCGCTGCCGTCAGCCGTTCACCATACTGAGAAGCCCCAACGGTCTCGGGTAATTTCGATCGGGTGGACGTTCCACAATGTTCACAATCTAATCGATGTAACCGATGTTCGGTGATGAGCGGACGAAGCTGGGGCAATTCTAGAATTTGATGACGGAACGGTTCGCCGTCATTTCCCGCTAGGGCTTCCCCACAGTTCAGGCAAATCGTCGGACGATGATCTACGCTGACATCTTCGGCGGACAAGTCATAGAATTTTATTGCATGGCCACCATGACCCGGTTGTCCGCCACGTTTCTTTGTACTTTTTTCCTGGACGGTAAAGCCTTTTTTCTGAAAGCCATCTTGCGACGGTGGCTTGGATGAGTTCTGGGAATTTTGGCGCAGTTGTTCTTCAATTCGACTCAATCGGTCTTTCAATTCTTGATTCTCTGCCAGCAGATACAACACCAACGTCTGAATACTCGCTAGAGTGTTTGCCCAATCTCCTGGGTCTATTTCTATTCCGGCGATCTGAGGGATTTGAATCATAATTCTCAATCTAACCTGAAAAACTGGCCTCAAACGTTAATTCTT
>JAYVVL010000029.1:0-17156 GCA_043787035.1 Synechococcales cyanobacterium | reverse complement strand
CTTCTATTCGATTTTAGCCGATCGCTATTAACTTCTTGTGTTGAATTCGTGCATTACACGACGACATACCAAAAGCTCTCATCCCTCAACGCTACCCCTTCCGGAGAGACGATCGCATCACGATTTAAGAACGCTAGCCGAGCCGATTCCCGTTCTAGGAGGCTTTGTCAACGAATTTATCTGTTGAGGATCTTGCGCAGCAGGAACTTTGCCAGACTGATCGCCCCAATATGATTTTCAATTTTCTTAGAAAAGGACAAACTTTTACGCACTAAGGCGATTCCCACAGAAAAGACTACCGATTAGCAGGTTGGATCAAGATATCCCATTTGGGTAATTCTGGATTACGTTCCAATCCATCTTCAACATCACGCATTTCCTGTTTGGAAAGTGAGATGCCTTTTTTGTACGTCTTGCTATTCAACCAGACCTTGGGATGAATTCCTTTCCAAGTCATACTCTGTGCCCATCCTAAGAGGGTCTGAATATCCTGTAGTAAAGTTCCATTCCAGTGTTGCTCCAGAACTCCCCAGCATCGTTCTATCGGATTGTATTTACCATCAATAGTCCGGACATTCTTCAGAGAGGAAAATAGACTAGGAAGCTATCCATCCGTTAGGGTGCTAATTAACAACAACAGCACCGGATGAATGGGGTATGGAAACTGCTGTACAGAAAGTCCTTGAGAAAATGGGAAAAGTCCGCAAACTGGAATTGGCGTCTCTGACGCTGTTATTCATCACGATTCTGACCTTGTGTGGGAAAGTCAACTTCGTCAATTTAAGTCGATATAGCGATCGCCCCTGAGTTCCGTCTGCTCGATCAGCTCTGGGAACGCCTTAGTTTTGTGCTGCGAAATTGTAGAAGCAGGGAGATAGGTGGGTCACATTCCTAAACGAGGAGAAGAGAAAAAGCAACGACCGAACTTACCGGATTACGAAGCGAGACGATGGGTGGTAGAGCGGACGCATTCGTGGATGAATCGAAATCGACGGTTGTTGATCCGCTGGGAGAAACACAAGCAATGCGATCGTCCCAATTCCCAATTCAGCATTCTCAATTCCCAACCTCCACCGTCGGCAACTGCGACAAAACAGCCATCACCAACTGCTTAGCCTTCTCATCAAGCCTCGTCCAATCCACCTCTCCATCTTCCTCAAAGAGCAACCGATCGACCTTCGCTGGAGCCTCACTCTGAGGGTTAAAATCCGTCGTAAAACAAATCTTATAGCAGAGTTCCCACACATCTATTGTCACCCGCTCATCGCCATATTCCAGCTTCCATTCATAGGCCGGATAAGGCTTTGGCAACGTTTCCAAAATTTGTTCAATCTCATAGGCGCGATCGTTATCAATCGTCGTCTTAAGCTCCTGCTGAAGCAACCCAATCCGTCCGCGCTCCTCCTCAGACACCTCAGCCCCCCACACCAACGCCTCCTGATAGCTCGTCTTCCAGCTCGACAATTCATCCGTGAGCTTACGAATATTGTCGAGGAGACGGATGAACGCGGGTTGCATCAGGATATTTGTGTATTCCCAGTCGGCAGGAGTCTCGAAGGAAGGTTTCATAGGAATTGAGAACGAGGAAGAGTTAATTTAGAATCGTAGCCACGTTTTTAATAGGATAAAATGAACAGAAGCGCGATCGACAAAACGATCGATAAACTAAATATTAGGTTAATGATTATTCATGCTAAAAGTTGTATTTTTTGGAACGCCACAGTTTGCAGTGCCGAGCCTTGAAGCTTTGCTCAAAGACGATCGCTTTACCGTCATGGCCGTCGTAACGCAGCCCGACAAACGGCGGGGTCGAGGAAACGAGCTAGTGCCATCGCCTATTAAAACCGTTGCCCTCAACGACAAGATTCCAGTCATTCAGCCTGATCGCATCAAGAAATCGATCGAAGACCTAGCCTTATTGAAATCCTATCAAGCTGATGTCTTTGTCGTCGTTGCTTACGGACAGTTGCTCTCCCAAGACATCCTCGACATGCCCACCCACGGCTGCATTAACGGCCATGGATCGCTATTGCCCCACTATCGCGGCGCAGCCCCAATTCAATGGTGTCTCGTAAATGGTGAAACGCAAACAGGAATGACTACCATGTTAATGGATATTGGAATGGACACAGGAGCCATGCTACAAAAGGCAACGCTGGACATTGGACTTTTAGATAACGCACACGACCTTGCCGACAGGCTATCCCACACATCTGCTGAGTTACTTCTGGAAACGCTGCCGAAGTTAGCAAATGGAACGCTATGCATTGAACATCAGAACAACAGCGAGGCAACCTATGCGCCGCTAATTAAAAAAGAAAACTACCTTCTTGACTGGTCACAGCCCGCGATCGCCATTCATAATCGAGTGCGCGGATTTTACCCCCACTGCACCACCCAATTTCGCGGAGCTGGACTCAAAATCATCACCACTGTGCCGCTCGTTCCTGGAATTCCTGACGAATACCACACGTTATTAGAACAAGCCGAGACCCTCCTTCCCCAAGCACCCGGAAAAATAGCAGCCGTGATCAAAAATATCGGAGCGATCGTCGAAACTGGCCATGGGTATTTACTACTCAAAGAAGTGCAACTCGCCGGGAAAAAAGCGCAATCAGGTTGGGACTTTGCCAACGGCGGACGAGTCTCGATCGCTGAACAGATGGGATAGTCTCATTCCTTTAGATGTGAATAGCATTTATTATATAGAGGTATGGAGCACAGGCTTCAGGCGGATTAGGATGGGGGTATTCCGGTTGACCTGAAGTTTTTTGGTTATGCTCCTAAGACTTAAGCATAACCAAAAAACCGATCGCCCCTAGAACTCTAATATAAAGAGAATTCCAGGGGCGATCGGGTCTAGAAGATAAAGCCTAAACTTAAGAATCAAACTTCAGTGTAAGAAACCACTCTATTTAGACTCTTCGTGCTCATCAAAGGTCTGATAAAATCGATCGGGATGATACAGATGACACTCTTCAGTGATTTGCTTCATCAATTCCCAATTGAACTCACGCTTGACTAAATCCTTACCCCAAATAGAATCTAAATGTTCATGAACCGCCCGGAGATTGTAAGACGGAATTGCAACAGACACATGATGAGGAATATGAACATTAATGTGATGCGTCAAGGTCTCAACCCAGGCCGGATACTCACAATGCACCGTCCCAAATAACTGCGCTTTCGCTTCGTTCCAGACTTCAGGTTCTTGGAACTCAATCTCGGGCAGCGTATGGTGAACGATCGTAAACGTACTCATCCAGAAGTGATACCCCAACCAAGGCATTACCCAAAATTTCACTAATCCCCAAGGCCCAGTCAGTGCCGTCAAAATCGACAATCCAATTACGCCGCCAATAATAACAAACCAATTTGAAAAGTTAGCCTTGGCCCGATCGCGCACATGGTAGTTATCTAAGTCAAAGTGAATCAGCGCCCAATGAAACACCGACCCAATCCACCAGAACCGTCCGCGCACCAGCTTATAGCCTTCCTTTCGCACCCGATCAATCTCTTCGTACTGTTCAGCGCGGAGAGGCGACCACGCATTGTCAATATCCATTTTATTGGTATTGTTGTGGTGCTTGTCGTGGAGCAGTCTCCAACTGTGGAATGGATACACCAATGGCAAGAAAGCCAAATGGCCAACCACATCATTCACCCATTTCCGTTTGGCAAACGATCGATGGCCGCAGTCATGTCCAATGACAAAAAAACCCGTCAAAGCCGTTCCGGTAAAAAACCAGGTGAACGGCAACAGAAACCAAGGCGAGACCGAAATCGCCGCATAGCCGACTATTACCGTGACAATGGTCAAAAGAACTTGAGTCCATGCTTTGCGAGCATTTTTCTGGAAGTATTCCCGAGGAATCGTCTTAATGACGTCCCGTAGACGCAAATCATCGTTGCTGGGAATTGTCGCGGTCTGAATCGTGGCGGTCATTCAATACTCCAAGATTGAGCAGGCACTAAAGTTTCGATCGCATCATTACGACCAGGGATTTTGTGACTTTATGAGAAATTATTACAAAACCTCATCATTTATATCATGGTTTTAGAGTCCATCACGGATTTTGAAATGCTGGGTTCAAGGTCACATTTAAGGGCTAAATTCCAGAACCAGATTCAAGAGCGCGGAGTGTAATCTCGACAGTTTTTGCAGGGACCTGTCGGATTGACGCCACAGCGAAGTAACTCCGATCGCGCATTGTACTGACAACTTGCGTCACCCATCACCCATCGTCCGTCCCACAGACTCTGTTCCATCGGACGATCGCGTTCTTGAACATACAGTGCGATCGCATGCAATTTGTATTTGCCAAATTCGAGCTGATAACGATGTCGCCGCTCCAAGACTGCATAGGTTGAACCTTCCAAATCCAAATAAGCACCCGGCTCAGGGGACCAATCCAGTTGGACTTTGCCAATGGATTGGAGGGACGGTTGCAGAATCACCTCGGTCGGGAGATCGGCAACAGTCGATAGAGACGGCGACCTTACGACGGGTCCAAGGGGAGATGAGTGCGGCTGTGAAGGCAGAGATGATGGCTCCATGCGGTCTTAAAGTAGGGTTAGGGTTTGTTATAGCCGAACCAAGGGCTGATTTCCAAGCGTCCGTTCGGTTTGAAGACGACTTTGAAGGAGGCAGTGCCCTCATTATTGCTTTTGGCCTTAGTGAGGGTCGGGAGCGGCGTGTCGTTTTCATAGTCTCGGCCTGCACGGTTACCAGCCTCGTAGCTGACGACATTACCATCTTTGCCGATGCGAACGCGATACTTGAGATCCTCATTGAAGGTGGGCGACTTTTTCCAGGCCCGATCGATCTGCTCATAAAGATTAGGCTGGAGCACCTCAATCGTCGCCGATTCGGTAATTTCAGCGCCTTGACCCGGAGCGGTACTGGGCAAAGGCGCTGTTGCACTGAGCGTTGGACTTGAACTCGCGCTAGGAGAAGCGATCGGCGTCGGTTGCGGGCTAGCGCTAGGCGTGCTGTCGGGAGTCGGACTGCTCGCAGGAGTTGCAGTTGGATTGCCCGCAGACCCTACCGTAGAACGCCCGGAAGCGATCGATTGTGTCCAAGGCTGCACTTTAACGTTGCCATCAGGGGCAAATACAACGCGATAGTCAGCGATCGCTTCCGGTTTTTTGTCCGCCGTTGGCACCATTAACAATCCCGGTAACGGCGTCTCATCTGTCGCCATGCGGGCCAGATCATCCTCAGGTTGGAAACCCACAATTGTGCCATCTTTACCTACACTGACGCGATATTCGATCGGACTTGTGAGCTTACCGCTGGGCTTATATTGAGCGTTGAGCTTGTCGTCGAGTCCACCCTGGATTCGCAAAATTTCGGCTGGGTCTTGAATCGGTGCGACAGCGGAAAGATCGCTCTGAATCTTCTGAGTATCCGGCGCGGCAGAAGGGGATGTCGATGGAACAGCAGACGCCACGGGAGCCGGAACTGCCGCATTAGGCGTGCCGGGACGCAGATCGTCCGGCTGTTTCACATTTGGAATGGGAACCATAAACAGGCCCAAGGCCGTCAGTACCAACCCTGAAAGGCCGACTGCGGCGGGGATGGCCTGCTTACCGAGCGCAGCGGTCGGAGCAAATTTCTTAGGAACCGGGGCTAGGTTGAGCGACCAAAATGGCAGGGTTTGAGTATCGGCCACAAATTGGTCGATCGCTTCGACGAGATCAAAGAGCTGCACTGTCGTGAGATTCAGCGTTTCGGATTTGGGAAGCTGAGTGCTACTTTGGCTCGGATCTCCCGATCGTTGGTAGCTCAACTCATGGACGTTATCCCCGAGGCGCTTCATTTGCACTATGGCGGGTTTGTCGCTATAGACATGCTTAGGCAGATGGATTTTGCTGAGAAATTCTTGGGCGTAGAGACTAACCGCCGTCACTAAGCTCTCAAAGAACTCTCGCCCCCCCGCGATCGGGCCGTTGTCAGCGCCGAGGTGACATTCTGCGTTGAGCAGCAGGGTCATTACGGGGCGAAGATCCATGGGATTGGCTTGGGTGGGGTCGTCCATCCCGTCCAAAATCAAGGTGCAGTTGGGCAAGCTGTATTGCCGTTGAATTCGAGTCATGACACTTCTCCGTCGAATAAGCTAACCCACAAACGCTGCATTCCTGAGGTTCCGGTGCAGAACAACAGTTGTGCCAAAAGATCCAACGCCAATTCATTAATGGCTTCTGGCGTCTCGTATCCGAGGTCTGTGCCTCGTTTGATATTCATTCTTGAAGTGAAGTTCGATCGAAACCGATCGACATAGGCCGCCAAATAAAAATCATCCGTCGCTGCCTGTCCCTTCTGGGCAAGCTGCTGCTGACTTAACACCAACTGTCGAAGCACCACCGTAAGCCGCCTAGCTAAGTAGCACAAAATCACCACTAGCGATTTCCCTTCCACAAGGGACAGCGATCGTCGCTGGTTGAGTTTGCGCATAGGGTTGCTGCTGCGCATCCGCCAGAGGGTGACTCGATCGGAAATCACGCTTCCAAGTCCCAGTTCATCTACCACAGCCAAAATAGTCTCAGCCCCATTAGCATCCAGTGATTCAATCGCAAGGAGGAGAAAGTCAATTTGCATCCGTGCGCGCCGAGGACAGACACCTTCGGGGACAGTGGGCGTGGGGAGACTATCTAAGATGACAGGAGAGTCGATCGAGTCTAGGGGATTACTTAACTGCATTACGCTCACGGAGGCACTCATACATAATGGACGATTTCACGACAGGGCGGGGTTCATGTGAGACGATGACGTAGGATAGGCGGCTATGAGGCAGGGTCTACCGCATAGCCGCCTAAGTATTGAGCTAGATGTATTGAACGCGGCTGCCAATTCTAGGCGCTTAGGGATAACCATTCACGATAAAAGTAAGGCATGACGCCAACCCGCGAACGTGATCAGCAAAACGATCGCCAAAATTTCTATCAGAAATCTTTTCAGATTGCATTTTACCGGAATCAGGATAGGCTGACCAAATTTCTTTCTTGCAGGTTCCCCGATAGAAGCCCTTGGGTACCCTGACGTTATCGTGACCTTACGTTATGGTTGCTCTAGGCTGCCTGTTTGCTTAGCTGCACTTTTTTCTAGGATTTCCCCCGTATGAATTCGCAACATTTTCGCTATTGGATGGCCCGGTTACGCCCGATCGCGAGACCCCAGGCTTGGATGCCGCTCCTAGGTGCTGGGATGGTGAGCAGTTTCGTTTGGGTAGCCTATCACAGTCCTGAGAGTTTGAGTTTTAGCGGAGCGGCAGCGGGAGGTTCAGAAGATTCTGCGGCGATCGGGGCAGATATTGACAGCGTGTCGGTGCTAATGCAAGAAATAAACGATCGCTCCACAGAAGAAGCCGCCCTAGACGGCAAGACAGAGGCTAAGACAGAGGACAACAAAACTAAGGCGACCTTGAAAGCAAACGGGGACTCTGGGAGCAGTTCTCTGGCTCAGTTGGTCAAGTTTACGCCGGAGAGCTTGAATACTTATGGGATGACTAGGGACATGACTAATCTGCCGACTAATCTGCAAACCAATAATCTGTCGATCGGAGGGATGCCCGGTAGCAGTGGCCTGAATTCCACCACGGCCCAAAGTAATCTCTTCATACGAAACGACGGAGTGTCTCGCATCAGTCCGCTCACTCAAGCGATCGATCGGATGAATGCACCGCCTTACAGCACTCAGGGCGGATTGAATTCGATCGACAACCGTGGAGGAGTTCCGATCGAAGGGACGAGACCTCTCGGGACGGATCCGATGTGGACGGGAATTCCGGTCAACGGGACATCCTCATTGACGACCTCTGCGCCGCCCATGTCTTCTGGAGCGGGCCGATCGTCGTCGGGAAATTATGACAACAATGCTTACAACACTTTAATGGGAGAGCCTGCGGGAGTTGCCCTTCCGAATCCGGGGATTGCGATGCCCATCGCGCCTAATGTGCCCATCGGCGTTCCGATCGCTCCAGCGGCGGGGTTGAATTCTGGAATGGTGACGCCATTTCCGGCGAGTCCGACTGAGACCGTGAGTGTGCCGTCAGAGCAGGTTTTTAGTGCGCCTCGTCCAGTGCCGGGACGTATTATTGGCGGCGGCACGATCAACACGTTCTCAAATCCTTAGCGTCATCCCACAATTCAACGGGCGATCGTTCGATCCCCTAAACTTCGATCCCCTAAACTTGGTATCCAATGGATTCTATACTCATGTAAATCGCGACAGGAAGTTAGGCTATGGCACTCATTGTCCAAAAATATGGTGGGACGTCCGTCGGGACCGTGGAGCGCATCCAGGAAGTTGTCAAACGGATTATTAACACCGTTCAAGCGGGAAACTCTGTCGTGGTCGTCGTCTCTGCCATGGGCAAAACAACCGATGGCCTAGTCCAACTTGCCAACGCCATTTCAAATCAGCCCAGCCGCCGTGAAATGGACATGCTCCTTGCAACGGGCGAGCAAGTTTCGATGGCGCTCGTTGCCATGGCGCTTCAAGACGCTGGACAGCCTGCGATTTCTCTCACTGGGGCACAGGTCGGCATCATTACCGAAGCCAATCACACCCGCGCCCGTATTCTAAATATCGAAACCAAGCGCCTCACCAAGCACCTAAACGAAGGTAAAGTCATTGTTGTGGCCGGATTTCAAGGCGTCAGCAATACCGAAGACCTCGAAATCACAACCCTCGGTCGAGGCGGCTCCGACACGTCTGCGGTGGCCCTCGCTGCGGCCCTCAAGGCAGATTTTTGTGAAATCTACACGGACGTTCCTGGCATCCTCACTACCGATCCCAGACTCGTCCCCGAGGCCCAACTCATGAGCGAAATTACCAGTGACGAAATGCTGGAACTCGCTAGCCTAGGAGCCAAAGTCCTCCATCCTCGCGCTGTCGAAATCGCTAAAAACTACGGGGTGCCCTTGGTGGTCCGATCGAGCTGGAGCAACGAACCGGGTACCTGGGTCACGTCCGAACCCGTCGCCGATCGATCCATTGAAGGGTTAGAGCTAGCCCGTCCGGTGGATGGCGTGGAATTTGATATGGATCAAGCTAAGGTTGCGCTGTTGAGAGTTCCCGATAGGCCGGGTGTGGCATCGCGGTTATTTGGGGAAATTGCCGATCGGAGCTTAGATGTGGATTTGATCATCCAGTCCATTCATGACGGCAACAGCAACGACATCTCCTTCACCGTCGCAAAATCATCGCTTAACAAAGCCGAATCCGTCGCCCACGCCATCCTGCCCTCCCTCGGGTCTACCCGTGATTCCGCCGTCAACGTTGAGCAAAATATTGCCAAAATCTCAATAGCAGGCGCTGGGATGATCGGTCGCCCTGGGGTAGCCGCCCAAATGTTTAGCGCCCTGGCTACGGCGGGGATTAATATTCAGATGATCTCCACGTCTGAAGTCAAAGTCAGTTGCGTGATTGATTCAACCGATTGCGATCGGGCGATCGCGACGCTCATCGACACCTTCGAGATCACGAGTTCCCCTAATACTGCAAAGCGCACAGCCAACCCCAACGAAAGAGCAGTTCGAGGCGTCGCCTTAGATCTCAAACAAGCCCGTATTGCCGTCCGTCATGTTCCGGATGTTCCGGGAATGGCCTCTCGCATTTTTGCATTGCTTGCCAAACACAATGTCAGCGTTGATATGATTATTCAATCCCAGCGTTGTCGTCAATTCAAAGATCGCATGACCCGTGACATTGCCTTTACCGTTGCTCAAATGGATGCAGACACAGCCCAATCGGTGTTGGAATCTATGAAAGATGAGATGGGATTTGGAGAGATTGCGGTGGACGGGGCAATAGCGAAGGTCAGCATCGTTGGCGCGGGCATGATCGGCCATCCTGGAACGGCTGCAAAGATGTTTGAGGCTCTTTACCGAGAAGAAATCAATATCCAGATGATCGCAACGTCAGAAATCAAGGTGAGCTGCGTCGTTGCTGAGGCGGATGCAGTTCTATCGTTGAAGGCGGTTCACCATGCCTTTGAGCTAGCAGGGAATGTGAGGACGTCGGTTCCGGTGTAGCGGTAAGGCCCACTAGCCTCCCAATTCTGGGGGCTTCGGAATCATGTTCCCCCAAAATTGGGGGCTAGGGGGCCTCCAGGTAAGTTCTCTGTTAGAAATCACCTTACGTCTCACGCCCGATCGCCTGTCCTGCAATCCACCCCGTACTCCAGGCACTTTGAAAATTAAATCCACCTGTCACCCCATCAATGTCGAGCACTTCACCTGCGAAATATAGACCCGGACAGATCCGACTCTCCATCGTTTTAAAATCCACCTCCTTCAAATCCACCCCTCCGCACGTCACAAACTCATCCTTAAATACACCCTTTCCAGTAATCGCATACTCACCCTGTAGCAACTCCTTTAGCAATGCAGTCAGCATTACCTTAGAAACATCCGACCATCGCAATTCTGACGGAATCCCCGCTGCCGCAATCAGGCTCTCCCAGAGGCGGCGCGGCAAAATAACGGGACAGTTTGGGCCGACAGACTTCTTCGCAAGCTGCGTTTTGACCTTCATCAATTCAGCTCTCAATCCCTCCGGTTTTGACTGGGGCAACCAGTTCACCGTTAACGTCGTTTTGTAGTGAAGCTCATGGAGCGCGCGCGCGCCCCATGCCGATAGCTTCAAGACCGCCGGACCACTTAACCCCCAATGCGTTACTAAAAGCGGACCTGATTGCTCCAGTTTTGCACCCAAATTCACACCCAAGTTTGCATCTAATGCAGGCTGTAATTTCACCATCGCATCCGGTACCGATACGCCAGCTAATCCCTCCAATCGACGATCGCGCACGTTAAACGTAAACAACGATGGAACGGTAGGAATAACCCTGTGACCCAGTTCTCGGGCCATTTGATAACCCTGTGCGCTGCTTCCTGTTGCGAGCAAAATTCGATCGCACTGAATGGTTTCTCCGTTTCGCATTTCGATAGAAAATCCTGTGGCTGAGCGTTGGACAGACTTCACACCAGCGCTAGTTTTCACCTTCACTCGAACGCGATCGGCCTCGTCCATTAAGCAATCCACAATCGTCCCAGAGTCATCCGTCGTCGGAAATAATCGACCATCGGGTTCGGTCTTTAGTTTCACGCCGCGAAGCTCGAACCACGCGATCGTATCCTTCGGCTGAAACCGACTAAACACCCCCCGCAACACTTTCCCCCCGCGCGGGTAATATTGCACCAAGGTGGCAGGTTCAAAGCAACCATGGGTAACATTACACCGCCCGCCCCCGGAAATTTTCACCTTGGCCAACGTCTCGCGGCCCGCTTCAAAGAGCAGCACCTGCGCCTTAGGATTTGCGTCTGCTGCCGCGATCGCCCCAAAGAACCCCGCCGCCCCACCGCCAATCACCCCAATTTTCATGATGGTCCCACTTGCTTAACCCGTCTCAATCAGATTGCATTCTATCAAAACGGTGGACTAGGGGACATAGGTAATAAGACGATCGGATCGACTTTAGTCGATAAGGCAGGCAGGCGGGGAGAGCTTAGGAGTTTGGTTTGTGCTTCGCGTGGTAAATCGACCCGAAACGTAGAGCCTTTTCCAGCCTGACTCGTAACCGTAATATGACCATTCATGATTTGGACGAGCCGCTTGGTGATGGCGAGTCCGAGTCCTGTTCCGGCATGACGACGCGTCACCGTTTGGTCGATTTGGCGAAATTCTTCAAAAACGTAGGGAATATCTTCCGGTGCGATGCCAATGCCTGTGTCACGCACCGTAATCACTAGCCGATCATTGTTCAGTTCCTTCGCTTCCAAAATCACACTGCCTCGATCGGTAAATTTCAATGCGTTGGAGAGTAAATTCACAAGAATCTGGCGAAGGCGAGCACTGTCGTTAACAATTCCGTCATTAGTGAGATGACATTGGACTGCGAGTTCAATCCTTTTCTGTGCAGAGATCGATCGCAGTTCAGCCGCCGTCACCTGCAACAAATTGGACAAATTGAACTTTTCTAGCTTGAGGTCAAGATGGCCCGCTTCGATTTTGGATAAGTCTAAAATATCGTTAATCAAGGCAAGCAGATTTTTACCATTCGTCAGAATGCGCCCTACCATATCTAACTGCGGCTCACTGATGGATTGACGCTGAAGAAGCTGAGAGAACCCAATAATGGCCGTCATGGGAGTCCGCAACTCATGGGACATCGTGGCGAGAAAATGGGATTTGACTTGGGCCGATTCGCGGAGTTTGAGGTTTTGAAGCTGGATTTGTTGGCGCTGGCTTTCGAGTTCTTGGTTTTGCTGCGAGAGAAGGGTGTTTTGGAAGGCGAGGCGTTCTTCGCGTTCTTCGAGGGCATTGATAAGCTGGGCATTGTCAATGGCGATCGCCGCCTGTTCCCCAAAGGCAATCAGCAGCCGCAAATCTTCGTCATCAAAAGCTCGATCGTCATCCCAATTGCCCAACACCAACACCCCAATGCGTCCCGCTTGAGACGACTCGATCGCCACCACACATAGGGCAGCAGGATCCGATTTGGTACCGCGCGAAGCCGCATCTAACCGACGAACGCCCGACTGACCTGTGGAAAAAACCTGACCCAACGCGCCGACTTCAGGATCAAAAGTGCTGCGCAGATCGAAGTCCGATCGCGCAATTCCCAGTGTTGCAGTGACGTCTAACGCCCCGCTCTGAGGATTCTTCAGGGCGATCGCACCAAACTCACCATCCGGAATCGCATCACAGACCGCATCAATCATCGACTGAAAGAGTCCCGGCAGATTGGTCAGACGCTGATTCAGGAGATCCGTCAGCCGTTGCAGAGTCCGAAGCTGCTGTTGATTGCGCCCGAGGGTCATGACAACGCGATTGCGTATTTTCTCCCCGTCCTGAACCGCTTGGTGGAGACGCGCATTGTCGTCTAGAGCTTGCTCGATTTGGAGCGCCACCTGTCGTCCCTCGCGAACCGCTTGCGACATCCGCACGGCATTCCAGACGCGGTGGCAGAGGACTTCGGGCGTTACATCATCGTAAGACAAATAATCATGTGCGCCCGCCTCCAGAAAGTCCCAGGCCCGACGCTGATTCGCCTCCGCCATCAAAATTACGGTCCCAGGGCACTTGACTTGTCGCTGAAGTGCCTCTAATAATGAAAGCCCGTTGCCATCTGTCAACATTTCACCCATCAATACACAGTCGAAGGGTTGGGTCTCCAGAGCAGCCAGGGCCATCGCGCGGCTTTCTGCTTCGACAATCGGAAACTTCATGCCCGCCAAATCCCACGCTTGGCAAATTCTCGCCCGATCGACGGCGCTACTGCCAACCACTAAAAGCTTGAGGCCAGGTTTCATTAATTTATGATCAGAGTATATAAGAATTATTAGAGTCTCCACCAGTGTGCCCTATCTTCGAGATAAACGTTGATGGACTTGGGAGAAATGGCGATTGGGAGCGGGTTTCATGGAGCAGTAGCGAACTGCATAATCAATGAGAAGTACGTCTTGACGATCGGACTTCGGCTTAACTTAATGAGGCATTCAGTCCTATGACGGATGTTCGATCGTGGCTTTCATATGCCAGTCTCAAACTAGCGAATTTGCAAAAAAACGGAAATAGCACTACGTTCTAAGTATTATTCCTAGATACAGGTGTCACCTAGGCCCGATTTAAATGCGATCAGCCATCAGGGATTTACTCAATGACCATCACCTTTCGCGCTGTAAATTGGGGCTTTGTACAAAAGTGCCTCAAGCTAAAGACCTTCATGGGCTTTGGTTTTATAGATTCCGGCGCGATGTCGTTGGACAAGGTACTCGAAAACGATTTCGATCGACGAACACAACATCTACACTGACACAGGGTTCTCAATATTCGTTGAGGATTTGTGTCAAATTCTCATTCGTAATGGAAAATATCGGAAGCTACTGGTAGTGGATGGTGAGTTTCAGGGAAATCTTGAACTTAAGTATCTTTTGCATAAAATTTTGGGTGGAAGTGAACTCTGATGAATGACATTAGAATCGCGCTGATCGAAGACCATGACCTAACGCGAGTTGGAATGCGGGCCACGCTCCAGCAACATGGGTTCCGTGTCATTGGGGAAGCCTCCAATGGGACGGATGGACTCCGGTTGATTACGACAGCCAAGCCGGATATCGCGATCGTCGATATCGGTTTGCCGGACATTGATGGGATAGAGCTGACAAAGCGCTTTAAAAAGGTCCAAGAAGAAACCGGAGCGACAACGAAGATTTTGATCCTCACCTTGCAGGACTCCGAAGAAATCGTGATGGCTGCGTTTGCTGCCGGAGCCGACTCTTACTGCATGAAAGATGTCAAGCAAGATCAGTTGGTTGAGGCACTTAAGACGACCTGTGAAGGGAATGCTTGGATTGATCCTGCGATCGCTCGAATTGTTCTACGGCAGTCTCAGAAGGCGAATAAGCCCTCTGGCATCGGCAGCGGCTTACAGGACGGCGAGATGATTCAGTCTTATCCGCTGACGGAGCGTGAACTGGAAGTGTTGAAGCTGATCGTGGATGGACACAGCAATGCGTCTATTGCCGATAAGCTCTTCATCACAGTGGGGACGGTTAAGACCCACGTTCGAAACATTCTCAACAAGCTCTGCGCAGACGATCGAACCCAAGCTGCCGTTCGGGCACTGCGGACGGGATTGGTTTGTTAGTGTGAATTTGACCTAGGTTTGATGTATTTAGGTCAAATCTAGCCCTAGGGTCTGTTCTAAGTCGTTCCATATTGAGTTGATCGAAATTTTCACAACCCCAAAATAGGGCGTCTCAGCATTCGATCCGAATCTGAGAGGCTTTCTAGGTTTTATAGGGGTTTGACTTTTAGGTTTGAGTTCCCTATTTCGTGACCTGACACCCCTATGTCCCTTCTCATTCCAGTCTCTAGTTTTATCAACGTAGGGTCGGCCCAGGTAACAGCCTGCGTCGCTCCGGCATTAGCTTCGGTCTCAGCGCCAGCCATTTCAGAGTCGGCGAAGGTTCCGAACCTCAAAGCGCCCCCGATCGATCGTGCTTCAGGTCCAAGCTTGACCTTGAAACCTCGGCAACACGGGTGATCGAGCAGGTTGGGCTGACTCGATCGGAGTATCTACAGCTCCTTAGTTTGGCGAATCTAGGTGATGAGTTTTGGGAGAAAGTTGTGACGATGTTGCAAGAGAAGCCCTGAAGGAATGGTTAAATAAATGTCACTGTTGCCAAATATCTCATGACTGGAATTGCGCCCGTCTCACGAACTGAATTAGCCCAGCGCCGAAAGCACCTTCGCAAACAACGCCGAAATCAACTGCTCCAGACGTCTTGGCGATCGGTGGTCATTACAGGGCTTGCAGCAGGAATGGTATGGGTAATTGCGCAGCCAAACTGGGTGATTCGGCGAGCAGAACAGGTCACGATCGAAGGCAATCGGTTTTTGGCGACCCAAACCATTCGATCGATTTTGCCGATTCAGTATCCGCAGTCCCTTATGAAAATTCAGGCATCAGAGATTTCGCAAGCGCTAACGACGAAAGCACCGATAGCCGAGGCCACCGTTGAACGCCACCTTTTTCCACCCAGTCTAGTCATCAAAGTGCGGGAACGAGAACCGGTAGCTCAGGTTTTTCTATCCACGAATCCTACGAATCCAGCTCAGCCTAAAGACGCCAAAACCCCACCCGACAAATTAGGCGAAAAGCCCGCTGAAAAATCTACTCTTGCCGATCGGCCCGACGGATTTTTAGATGAAAATGGGATGCTCCTCCCCCTTGAGAGCTACAGCAATCTAACCCAAGATATGAAAATGCCCGAACTCAAGGTTATCGGCGATCCCGACCTGTATCGCCGTCAATGGAATGCGCTCTACCCTATTGTTCACCGCAGTCCCGTCAAAATTGATCTCATCGACTGGCAGAATTTTAGCAACCTCAAACTCAAAACTGAACTCGGCATGGTTCACGTCGGCAGCTTAGGCCGCCTTTTTCCGAGCCAGGTCCGCGCCCTCGATAAAATGCGTCAGCTTCCGAATAGCCTACCGCCCGCACAAATCAACTACATTGATTTGCGAAACCCCAGCGCGCCCATGGTTCAGCTCAAGGTGGGCAAATCCCAAGGCGTTAATTCTTCTGAGGGACCGTAGATAGATTTGGGAATCGTGATGCATTGATCCTTTTTTGAAATAGTATGAGATTTACCTGTTGACAGAGTTCAGTTTTGTTCACAGGATTTAGTACAATTAGTTTTCCATTGGGCCTGCCCCTTTGGACATTCCTTTAAATCTGACCCGGACAACACGAGAAATGTAGTGATGGTGCGATCGTATATGTCCCGCCGTTTCTGATTCGCTCTGTTGTTCCCTGACCCATAAAATCCTCGTCCGGAATTCCAATGACGCCTAGTAATGAGTCCAATGACCAGCCGCTGATGCTCGATCGGCTTTATTCGCTCCGAGTCGAGAACGATGTCGTTCAGGCGGTATCGGGCATGGGGAATCCGGGCGAGTGGTCCACCTCGACCCAAACGCCCGCTTCAAATTTCAATTCAAATATGGCGAATTCAGGCTTGAATTCAATGGGGCCAGCATCTTCGGCTGGGGGCGTGGTGAATCAATCGGATGTCAGAGAACAAGTCAGGAGTGGTGACATAGTGCCTAGTAGTGTTGCAAGAATAAAAGTCATTGGCGTCGGCGGCAGCGGCGGGAATGCCGTAAATCGGATGATTGCCTCTGATGTGAACGGCGTTGAGTTTTGGTCTATCAACACTGATGCGCAGGCACTTACGCAGTCCTCGGCCCAGAAGCGACTCCAAATCGGACAGAAGTTGACCCGTGGACTGGGAGCAGGCGGCAACCCTGCGATCGGCCAAAAAGCGGCTGAAGAATCTCGCGAGGAAATCGCAGCGGCGCTCGAAGGGGCCGATCTCGTCTTTATTACCGCTGGTATGGGCGGCGGCACCGGAACGGGTGCCGCACCGATTGTTGCTGAAATTGCCAAAGAACTGGGCGCGTTGACGGTCGGCGTCGTGACTCGTCCCTTTACCTTTGAGGGTCGGCGGCGAACCAATCAAGCGGATGAAGGGTTGGGGTCACTTTCTGGGCGCGTCGATACGCTGATTGTGATCCCCAATGACAAGTTGTTGTCGGTGATTTCTGAATCCACGCCCGTCCAAGAAGCCTTCCGAAC
>JAYVVL010000028.1:0-17195 GCA_043787035.1 Synechococcales cyanobacterium | reverse complement strand
ATGACTAAACGTGCGCTGATCACGGGATTAACCGGACAAGATGGCTCTTACCTAGCCGAATTGCTCTTGGAGCAAGGGTATGAAGTATATGGACTCGTCCGGCGATCAAGTTCCAGTAACTTAGGTAGGATTTCTCACTTTAGTAAAAACGTGCATATTCTTTCAGGTGACTTGCTGGATCAATCGTCACTGATGGATGTGATTACCGAGTCCCAACCGGATGAAATCTACAATCTGGCATCCCAAAGTTACGTGCCGCTGTCTTGGACTCAACCCGCCCTCACGGCAGAGTATACGGCTCTAGGCGTCTCACGGTTGCTGGAGTCAATTCGTCGGTGTAAGCCGGATGCGAAGTTTTATCAGGCGTCGAGTAGTGAAGTCTTTGGGCAGCCAGATGAGTCGCCGCAGACGGAACGTACGGCATTTCGTCCACGTAATCCATACGGTGTTGCCAAAGCCTATGCCCACTGGATGACGGTCAACTATCGCCAGCAGTATAAGCTTTACGCCTGCTGTGGAATTACCTATACTCATGAATCGCCTCGTCGGGGCGCGGAGTTTGTGTTTCGGAAGATTACGCGGACGGCGGCGATGGTGAAGCTGAGGATGGCCACGGAACTGAAACTTGGGAATCTAGATGCTGTGCGGGATTGGTGCTATGCAAAAGATGTGGTGAAGGCAATGTGGCTGATGCTGCAACAGGAGGTTGCCGATGATTATATTATCGCGAGCGGACAGGTTCATTCGGTCAAGGAGCTGGTGAGCTATGCCTTTGAGACGGTGGGCTTGAACTGGGAGGATTATGTGTCGGTGGATGCCGATTTCTATCGTCCGGATGAGGAGGTCCAGTTAGTGGGCTGCCGGGATAAGGCGAAGCGGGATCTCCATTGGGAACCAGAACATTCGTTGAAACAGCTCGTAGAACTCATGGTGGAGTATGAGCTGAAGGATCTGAGCGATCGACGTTAAATTGCAGCACGTTCGCAGCAGCTTCGTAACCGATCGCCCCGTTTTGGGATTACTGACAGTGATCACGTTCGTGTCAGCCCATCCATGGTTTATCAGTTACGCATTATCGATATGCCCGAGACCGAGCGCCCTCGCGAACGCCTTGCTGCCCTTGGGTCTCGGGTGTTGTCGTCGGCAGAACTGTTGGCGATTTTGCTGGGGACGGGGCAAGGGGCGGGGAAGCTTTCGGCAGTAGGACTGGGCCATTTAATTTTGAAAGAGTTTAGTGCCTTTAACCGAGATCCAATTGCCGTCCTGCGCGAAGCCAGCCTCGCCGAACTGACCCAAATTCATGGCATTGGTCCGGCTAAGGCGACGACGATTTTGGCGGCGATCGAACTGGGAAAACGCGCCTATCAATTTCGCCCGACGGATAAGATCATTGTCAACGATCCGTCCATCGCAGCGGCGGCATTGAGCGGTGAACTGATGTGGCGATCGCAGGAACGGTTTGCAGTGGTGTTGCTGGATATTACGAATGCCATTATGGGTAGCAAAGTCGTCACGATCGGGACTGCGACCGAAACCCTAGCCCATCCGAGGGAAATCTTCCGTGAAGCGATTAAGCAAGGCGCGGCGCAGATTATTATTGCCCATAATCATCCCTCAGGTAGCCTAGAGCCGAGCCGAGAAGATATTGATCTGACTAAACGACTGCTTGAAGTCGCCGAAATTGTAGCGATTCCGGTGTTGGATCACTTGATTTTAGGAAAAGGTGATTTTGTTAGTTTGCGTGAAAAGACAGCACTTTGGAATTCATAAATCCCCTAACGTTTCTGGAGCGGCGTCACCATGAGCCGAAATGCACCGCCTGCTGTTTCACCAAA
Source organism: Synechococcales cyanobacterium (assembly GCA_043787035.1). Classification (GTDB taxonomy): domain Bacteria; phylum Cyanobacteriota; class Cyanobacteriia; order Leptolyngbyales; family Leptolyngbyaceae; genus JAAFJU01. The sequence goes on along the minus strand of JAYVVL010000028.1, from coordinate 15,360 downwards.
CGATCGGACTCGCACAATATAGGATCCCGTTTTGACCACCCGCATAAACAACAGCGAGTTTGAGGTGCCATCGGGACCGTCGTCATTTTCGGCCACCGTCACGCCTTCTTTGGTCATCAGAACCACCATGGGATCGAAGGTTTCTGATATGAGATCGATTGCCACTTGATCTCCAGCTTTGAGGTCGATGGCATAGTCCCGCGCAAAACTTCCCTGTCCGGTGGGAATATCGCGATCGCTTAGGGTGTCTTTAAGTTCTTGTCCCAGAATAAGGGGCAACGGGTTATACACCGGGGTGGCAACGCTGGGAAGTGCAGTTAAGAGCATGGCCCCAATCGCCCAGCCTAGACGGGACTTTAGCTTAGTAGAAACCCGATAAAATCGATCGATGATTGAAGCCTTTCTCATATCAGCGTCTCATTTTGCAGCAGTTAGTCGTTTTTCTAATTCTGTCACTGGAACGGCACCCGAAAGCGGTTCACCGTTGAAAACTATAAATGGCGTCCCTTCAACGCCCAGCGACTCACCCAGTTTTTGGTCCGTTTCAATGGCGCGGGCCGCTTGAGGAGATTTGCGATCGCGATTGAACTTAGCGATATCCAGGTTTAGGGTTTTGGCAATGGCACCGTAGGTTTCGTCACTTAGATTTTTTTGCTGATCAAACAGCGCATTGTGATAGTCCCAAAATTTACCCTGCTGTTGTGCGGCCCAGGAGGCTTTGGCCGCAGGGAGCGCTTCAGCGTGGATTTGGGTTAGGGGAAAATGTTTGTAGATGAGCTTGACGCGATCGGGATATTTATCGACAAAGGTCTTAAGGTTTTTTCGAGCGGATGCGCAGTACGGACACTGAAAATCTGAGAACTCGACCAGCAAAAGTTTGCCCTCGCCGTAGGTTGGAGACTGGGCGATCGCCGCTTTTGGATCAGTCTTGAGTTTTTGAAAACCCGTTTGCTGGGCTTGCTGAGACTTAAGTTGTTCCTGTTGCTGATACTTGCGCAGGGTGTCTAGGACGACCTCCGGATTTTTCCGAATGACCTCCAGAACCTGCTTCTCAAATTGCGCATCCAGCTTCACATCGGCTTGCGCATCGGCTTGGACAGGTGCCTGGGTGCAGCTTATCAATAGCAGGGATAGATAAAGGGTGACGAGGAACGATGGGGAAGCCAGAGAAAATAATTTCATCACAAATAGTCCAGGGACGACAATGGTTAAATGTTGGCGGCTAAGTTTTAGCTAAGTGTGGGCAGACGAAGAAAATTGTCTCACGAAACCGCTAAATCTGCGTTGGGTCCACCCCGATCGATCTCAAATACTCCGCCATTTGATTCAATCGATCGCGTTCGAGAGTCACCTCTTGGACGGCTTGGTCAGCGCGTTGCTGCTCTTGATTTGCACGGAGTTCTTCTAGGTCTGCCCGTTTGCGTTCGACTTCCGCGACCCGATCGAGTTCGACTGAACTGAGGAACCGCCGATCGTCAGGCCGATAGATTTCCAGGTCGCCGTTCGCTTGCGTAAACCGAACGCCCAATAAAGAAGGACTCACCCAGCCTTCCATGTTAGCGATCGCAATCAACTGATCCTCGTTCCGAATCCATCCTGTCAACCGAAACCGGTCGGGATTGTAAATGTAATATTCTTCGACGCCATATTTTTGATGGAACTCTCGTTTCTCGGCCATTTCTCGCTTAGTGTTGCTGGGCGATAGGATTTCAAACGCGACTTGCGGACCAATGCCTTTTTCTTTCCACTGCTGGTAAGAGCCGCGATCGCCTCTGGGACGACCGAATACCACCATCACATCAGGGAGTTAGCAAATCTGTGAGTTTCCCTCGATCGGATACCACATCAAATCCCCGGCAATAAAAAATCAAGATTTCCCGCGAGCCAGATCTCTAGATTTTCCTTGATCGTCACAATCCAGCGATATTGCCGAGTGTTATCAGACATGGATTTTCCGTCACTTTCGGGATAAAACAGGTCGGGTTCTTGGGTCTCTACGATCGATGCGTAATTCATGGGTTTACCTCAATAATTGAGAATTGAGAATTGAGAACTGGGAATTAAGTTGCGGGGAGGATTTTGCCGATCGTGCGGTTTTCGGGGGTGAAGGTTTCGGTGGCGACGCGTTGGATGTCGGCGGGGGTGATGGCGTTAATGGCGTCCAGTTGTTTGAACAGGTTGCGCCAAGTGCCCGTTTTGATTTGGTATTGCATCAGCGCTTGGGCCATGCCGCTGTTGGAGTCGAGCGATCGCAGTAACGAGGCTCGGGCATTGGTTTTGATGCGACTGAGATCCGTTGCGGAGACGGATTCGGTTTTGAGGCGCTGGATTTCGGCTTGGATGCCATTCTGGACTGATTCGAGCGTTTGTCCTGGAGCAGAGAGAGCGTAGAACATGATCAAATTGGGATACTTATCGCCGGGAAACCCGTTGAACCCTTCGGCGGTGAGAGCAATTTTTTGGGTTTCGACTAGGGATTTGTATAGGCGCGAGGTGCGTCCGTCGCTGAGAAGAGAAGCGATCGCTTCGTAAATCGCATTGTCAGGATGGTTGAGACTAGGACGATGATAGCCTTCGAGATAGATGGGTTCAGATTTGAGCTTAAGTTCGACGCTGCGGGTTACGGTTTGGCGCGGCTCAACGGGGATGTCGCGCTTCGGCCCAACGCGCTTGGCGATGCGACCAAAGTAGGTTTGAGCGAGGGTTTTTACGGTGGTAGGATCCACGTCACCGACGATCGCAAAGGTGAGATTGTCTGGCGTATAGAATTTCTTGAAAAATGCTTGAACATCGCCGCGAGACATAGATGTCACGTCATCGGAGAACCCGGCGACGGGCTGACGGTAGGGGTGAACTTTGAAGGCAGTTTGGAGATAGTCTTCGATCAATTTGCCGATCGGTGAGTTGTCAATCCGCATTCTTCGCTCTTCTAAAATGACGGCTTTTTCCTTAAAAAATTCTCGCAAAACTGGGTCAAAAAACCGATCGGACTCCAGTGACATCCAGAGTTCTAGCTTGTTGGACGGGAAGCTGAAGAAATAGTTGGTGGCATCGGCAGCGGTCGTGGCGTTGAGACCGACGCCGCCATATTGCTCAATCAGTTGCCCAAATTCATTTTGCTTAGAAAGTTGCAGGAGTTCTTGATCAATCTTCTGGAATTCTGCCTGGAGCTTCTCCGTTGATTGTGGATCTTGCTGAGACGCTTTGCTAGTTTTAAGTTGCTCAAAAAGCTGATCCTGTCGATCGAGCAGCGGTTTTTCTTTGGCAAAATCGGTGGTTCCGATGCGCGTGGTGCCTTTGAAAGCGAGATGCTCTAGAAAATGGGAAATCCCCGTTTTGCCCGTTAGTTCATCCGCTCCGCCCACGTCTGCGTAGGTCAAGAACGAGACGACCGGGGCATTGTGACGTTCGAGGACTATGAATTTCATGCCATTGTCAAGCTGAAACTCGGTCACATTTTGAATCACCCGATCGAGATAAGGTTGAATCGAAGCGGGTGCGGTGATGGCGGGCGGCGAAGTTTTGGGCGCGGGAAATCGCGTTTGAGCTTGAGCTGGAATGATGAGATTAATCCACACCAAGAGTGTCACAAGCAGCGTTGAGATCACGTTTAAGACAGAGTCTGGTGCAGAGACGGGTGCCGATCGATCGTTATTTCGACGAACCCAACTGTTTCGATGTTCCTGCTGTCCCATGATGTGCCTGCAAACCAAAATATGCGAGTGCTCCCATTATGCCAAAACAAGACCCAAACAATGTCCAGACTCGCTGTAAAACAGGGAGTAAATCTCAGATACGTTCAGATTTCCCAGCCGTAGGGTTCCAATCCGCACGCGGTAAATCCTCAGATGGATCCCTAATGGGTTTCTTTTGGTAAGACAACTTTACAAGTAGTTACGATTGTGATCACAAACAATTTAAATCTAAATTATTATGACCTCACTTCGCACAACACCACTCAACATTGAATTTGTAGCTCGTCGCCTTTCCACGATCGTGGCCCTAGTCATTCTCACCTTGACTTTAATTGCTGCTGTGACGGGTATTTTGATGGCCTTTTACTATCAACCTATGGCAATTTCAGCCTACACCTCACTGGAATTCATTGACCATGAGGTGAACTATGGCTGGCTTATTCGTCGGCTGCATGACTTGGCTGGCAATGGGCTAGTTGCGCTGGGTTTGGTGCAGATTGTGACGCTGTTTGTCGGCCAACGGCAACGGTTAAGTTGAATTGGAGCGTGGTTCTCGGGGATTTTACTGACCCTGTGCGCGATCGGCTTAGGTTGGACGGCCATGATTCTGGACTGGTCGCAACTGGGATACTGGCGCTTAAAAGTGGAACTCGGGACGATCGAGGCGATTCCGTTCATTGGCGACACGCTAGCGCAAATTCTCACTGGGGGCAGTGTCGGTAGCCAAACGGTGGGTCATATTTTTGCCATCCATAGCTACGTGCTCTCGCTGGGAGCGGTCGTCCTATCGATCGGGCATTTGGTCAGTCTTCTGTATCAAGAGCGAGAATCAAACCAAGTCTAACGATTTCCCAGTATGGAACAGTGTGGCAGGCTGACTTAGAGCAAGCTGACCTAGAGCAGTCGTTGACGATAAATCACGTAGCCGTCAAACAACGCACTCACCAAGGCAAATGCACTGCCAATCACCATCAAGCCTTCTAGGGGTCGCCCCGCGCCAAAGGTGGCTAAAACATCCACAATTTCTTGAAAACACGCCTGACTGACCCAATCCACTCCGGGCAGGCAAGATCCTAAGCTAAATCCAATCATTACGGCACTTATACCTAGCACTGGAACTAGGAAGCCTAGAGAACTCGCGACACAAATCGATCTAAGCAAGAGTAAGGTAGTGGATAAGGTCGTGGTCATGGCGGGGATATCTAGATAAAAGGAAGGGAACTTCCTTTAAGATAGGGGGCAACTTTCAGTCCTGTCGTTCCCCGTGAACATTCGTTAGAGTTAGACAAACAAGTACACAATGTTAAGAAATTATGATGGGTTAAGAAATTATGATGGACTCTTAGATAGGCAGAGTTGCGAAGAGCGTTTTTTCTAGGCGATCGAGGGCCGTGTCGAAATCATCGTTCACGATCGTTGCATCAAATTCGTTGGCCGCGTCAATTTCATCCTGGGCATGACTGAGACGACGGGAGATCGCTTCATCGGAGTCTTGGCCGCGTCCTCGAATCCGATTCTCTAACTCTTCAATAGACGGCGGCAAAATAAAAATGCGGTAGGCCGTTGGGAAGGTCTCTCTGACTTGACGCGCCCCTTCGAGTTCAATTTCCAGAATCACCCACTGGCCTGCTTGAAGTTGGGCTTCGACGCTCTGGCAGGGTGTCCCATAGCAATTTTTTGCAAACTCTGCCCATTCCAAAAATTCCCCGTTGCTCACCATCCCGTCAAATTGCTCATGGGTTAGAAAGTAATAACTCACGCCATCTTCTTCACCGGGCCGGGGCGATCGTGTTGTTGCCGAGATGGAGAGACACAGTTCTGGATGACGGGCTAGGAGCGCTTTAAGCAGCGTCCCCTTTCCGACGCCGCTAGGTCCTGTTAATACAATTAATCGTCCTGGCAGGTGGGAATTCTGGCTGGTGTTCAGGTCAGGCGATCGGGTGTCTGCTGCTGGGACGCTATCAAGCTCAGTGTTAAATTCACGATCAAACTTAACGGCTGCGGGTTTTGCGGCTGTAACCATCGGATTTTCCCTACCTGTATGTCCCTAAAGTTTAGATGCTGTTGATTTGGCATGATACCTGGTTGGACCCGATCTTCACCACTACTCCCAATCAATATTCGATTCCCCAAATTACAAAAGCGACAAAATTGATTCATTTTGTCGCTTTCTAAGATTTTTTAACGGAAATTTGTCAATTAGCATCAAAATCCCAAGGACTTTAATCTGCTTGACTTATCATCTTGATGACTCAATCATCAGGATTGGATTCCTTGCTGGTCACAAATCGATTGGCGACGGTTTCAGGCTGAATCGCAGAGAGAACAACGTGACCTGAATCGGTAATAATCACGGCTCGGGTCCGACGTCCGTAGGTGGCGTCAATCAGCTCACCCCTCTCTCTCGCATCCGTGATAATGCGCTTGATGGGGGCGGATTCGGGACTCACGATCGCAATGACGCGATTTGCGGAAACGATGTTGCCGAACCCAATATTAATTAGCTTAATGTCGGTCATAAGGTTAGATGAGAACGCAGGGGATATGTAGAGCACATTCAGGAATCTTGTTTTATCGTAACCAAAAAAATGTGTATTAGACAAGTTTAGGGAAAAAACAGCGAAAAAATCTGTATCTGTCGCACTAAACTAAGCAACAACATAATTTTTATTCATCCGTTGCCTTGATGTTTATACCGCTTGATCGGAAAATGTAAAAACCCAGGAAACACAGAGTTTGGGTCATTTATAGGGGGTTTGCACTGCAGCGCATGCCCGGAGGACGCTGATCGAAGATTTGATGATTTTCCGATTATTCATGAGTTAAGAGAGATTCAGTGTGCAGCCTGTAGATTTTACGACCTTAAGTGCGTCCTGTCATGACCTGATGACAACCGGTCTCCCTGCCCGTCTCGAACAGGTTCACCAGCGCGATCGGACGACGCTTTGCTTGGCGTTGCGGACGCTGACGGGTCGTGATTGGCTGACGCTTTCGTGGCATCCCCAAGCGGCTCGACTTCATATCGGAGAGGCTCCCCCTCGGACACCGGACACCTTTACTTTTAGCCAGCAGCTTGTACATCAGTTGGGCGGATTGGCGCTGTGCGAGATTGCCATTGTCTCTCCCTGGGAGCGGGTTGTTGATCTACGATTTGCGCAGCGTCCGGGGGATCCGATCGAGTGGCATTTGTACTTGGAAGTGATGGGTCAGTATAGTAATGCGATTCTAGTGAATGAATCTGGGGAAATCGTTACGGCGGCCCATCAGGTTAGTACCGCGCAGTCTACGCTCCGGCCCATTCAGACGGGCGATCGCTACACGCTCCCCCCGAAGTCATTACTTCCGGCTCCTAGCCTGAGTGAAGGGTTTGAATCTTGGCACAGTAGGCTGGCGTTGGTTCCCACAACGCTGAAAAAATTGTTTGTCCGCAACTATCGAGGCTTAAGCACGGCGCTAACCTCGGAATTACTTGGACAGGCTGGATTGGATCCGAGTCTTAATAGTGCAGATTTAAGTCCGATCGAGTGGCAGGCGCTGTTCACGGCCTGGCAACGCTGGCTAATGAATCTAGAATCGCACCAGTTTTCGCCTCGGCTGACGGCGCAGGGCTACAGGGTGCTCAAACCCGCAGACCCGGACCTAGAAATATCTCTAGCTCCATCCCAAAGCCTTCAAGCCATCTTCCAGAGCTACTATGGCGGCGGTCTGATGGAGCAGCAGTTTAAACAGCTTCACCATCAGCTTCAACAGCGGCTGAAGGCGATTTTGGGTAAGCTCTACACCAAGCGGGACGGGTTTTTAGAACGCCTGAAGGAAAGCGATCGCGCAAGCGACATTCGGACGCAGGCTGATCTGTTAATGGCTCATCTCACCGAGTGGACGCCTGGTCTGAGCGAACTGATTGTCACGGATTTTGAAACGGGGAATCAAGTTGCGATTCCTCTGGCTCCCGATCGAAATGCGGTTCAAAACGCCCAAGCTCGCTACAAACAGCACCAAAAGTTCAAGCGATCGCGCGCTGCTGTTACGCCGTTATTACATGAGATTCAAGCCGAAATCGCTTACCTTCAGCAGGTGGAGACTGCCCTGCAACAGCTCGAACCTGAGTCTACTAGTCAGCGTGAAGCCCTAGACTTAGAGGCGATCGAAGATATTCGCGACGAACTTATCCAGCAAGGCTATCTCGCCACTCCCGCCTACCGCAGCGACAATCCCAAAGTTCCCCTCAGAGCCGATCTGGCCTCAAGTAAGGCCCGCCCTGCCAACAAAAGCAAATCCAACAGTAAATCCAGCGGCAAATCCAAAGCCGAACCCGCCACCACTAGCCAACCTCGTCGCTACAGCACCCCTAGTGGTTACGAACTCCTGATCGGTCGTAACAACCGCCAAAACGATATCCTAACGTTCCGCACCGCAGGTGACTACGATCTTTGGTTTCATAGTCAAGAGATTCCCGGTAGCCACGCCCTTTTGCGCCTCCCGGCTGGCAGTGTCCCCGACGAAGCGGATCTCCAAAGCGTCGCAGACCTAGCCGCTTATTATAGCCAAGCCCGTGAGAGCGATCGCGTGCCTGTGGTCTATACCCAACCTAAGCACGTCTACAAACCTAAGGGTGCAAAGCCTGGAATGGCGATTTATAAGCAAGAAACTGTGATTTGGGGCAATCCACGATCGGCCTTCGTTTTGTCTGTTACGAGTGGCTAGCGAAAGGCCCACAGGAGAATTATGGCACTGCGTTACGCGATGGTTCATGAATGGCTGACGCCCAAGGCGACCGGAGGATCAGAGCTGGTGGTGCAGGAAATCTTGCAGCATATTGAGGCGGATCTGTTTGCGCTGATTGACTTTGAATCGCGAAATCCAGAGAGTTACCTCTACGGTCGATCAATCGGCCATACGTTTTTGCAGCATTTTCCGGGCGCTGAAAACGGCGTGCAAAAATACCTTCCCTTCATGCCCCTGGCCATAGAGCAGCTTGATCTGCGCGACTACGATGTAATCTTGTCGTCCTCCCATGCCGTTGCAAAAGGCGTTTTAACCCGTGCCCATCAAGTTCACATTTCCTACTGCCACGCGCCCATGCGCTACGCCTGGGATCTGACCTTTGATTATCTTGAACAAAGCAATATTCATTGGGGTCTCAAGGGCATTCTGACCCGCTACTTTCTGTCTCGTCTGCGTCAGTGGGATGTTCTCAGTGCTAACCGCGTCGATCATTTCATTGCTAACTCCCGTACGACTGCTGATCGAATTTGGCGGTGCTATCGGCGGCGGGCTGAGGTGATTTATCCGCCTGTGGCGATCGATCGCTTTACATTCACGGCCCAAAAACAGGATTTTTATCTCACCGTTTCGCGGCTGGTGGGCTATAAGCAAGTCGGCTTAATCATTCAAGCCTTCAATGAACTGGACTTGCCGCTGATCGTCATTGGCGAAGGCCGTGACGCCGAAAAGCTCCAACGCCTTGCCAAACCGAATATTCAGTTCCTCGGCTGGCGATCGAACGCTGATGTTGCCCACTACATGGCTCAAGCCAAAGCCTTTGTCTATGCGGCTTACGAAGACTTCGGCATTGCACCGGTGGAGGCCCAAGCCTGCGGAACTCCAGTGATTGCTTACGGCCAAGGCGGCACGGGCGAAAGCGTCAAAGATTTTCGGACCTGGGGCGATCGGGGTACCGGAATTTTATTTCGTCGTCAAACGGTTTCGGATTTGAGCGCGGCAGTCCTGCACTTTGAAGAATGGAGAAAACAAACGGTTCCAGAGGAAATTCGGCGTCATGCAGAGAAATTTTCTCCAGAAAAATTTCGCGATCGCTACCTTCAAAGCGTCGATCGGATCTGTCTTAAGGCAGGATTGGAACCAAAGGACGTCTAATTTCCGTCTAACACCTGTATGATTTATGCAAGATTTAAGATATTTGTCTAATTCTTAACATTTCGTGTCAGGCGATTTTGTCTTCATCTGGTTGAAGCCCTAGCGCGAATCTTGGGAAAGCTCATCTTGCGACTCTTCATTTCTAACGATTCCTATACTCGATCGTCACTGTGAATGTTAAAAAATCCCGCTATGGCTAACCCTCAATCTCTCTCGGTCCGTGTCCGGAATCGAACCCACCCATGGCGGAACTGGGTGGATCGTGCAGGGGGCAAGCGGACGTTTGATATTGGGTTTTCATTGGCTATTTTGATTTTGTTTTCGCCGTTTTATCTGGCGATCGCGCTGTTGGTGGCCATAAGTTCTCATGGGCCTGTGTTTTATGTCCAAGAACGCGTCGGCAAAAACTACCGTCATTTCGGTTGCATTAAGTTTCGCACAATGGTTAATAATGCCGACCAGCTCCTTGAAGAATTGCTCCAAACCTCGCCTCATTTGCAAGAAGAATTTGACACCTCATTTAAACTCCGATCGGATCCTCGCATCACTTGGATTGGCCGATTGTTGAGAACGACGAGCTTAGACGAGTTTCCACAGTTCTGGAATGTCTTGATGGGCGATATGAGCGTCGTCGGCCCGCGTCCACTCGTTCCGGAAGAACTGTGCCGCTACGGAGACCACATGGATCATGTGATTCAAATTCGTCCTGGACTGACGGGTCTCTGGCAAGTCTCCGGACGGAATGATATTCCCTACTCACAGCGGGTCCGAATAGATGCTTATTATGTCAACAATCGCAGTTTCTGGATGGATATGGTGGTGGTAACTCGGACGATCGGAGTCGTGTTGTTTCCCAAAAACAATGGTGCTTACTAGGTTGTGTAGTTTTGTCATCCGTCATTTGACTGATTTTGTAAAATTTCTGCGAAGCCCACGGATTTTGGGAGCACACCTAATGGGGTTGCGCTAAGGTAGTCGTGCCCTGGGTTCAATTGTTATCAGAGCTTGACCGTGTATGGATGTTGTCTTGACACTATTCAGCCTAGCGTTCAGTCAAGGTCGCTCTGTAGTCCAATCCATTTCAATTTAGCGAGATGGTAACGTAGAGGCGATCGTCTGGGATTAATAGTCTATGAAGACCTCCTCATTATGACCTTCCACTGCCTGCGATCGCAGGTGAGTCAGAAGCGATCGGTGATTTTTAGGGTGATTGCTTTATTTTTAGTTTCATTTTACAAAGAGGATAGATTGAGCATGACGCAACGTAAACGCGCCTTAATTACGGGAATTACCGGGCAGGATGGATCCTATCTCAGCGAGTTATTGCTGGAAAAAGGCTATGAAGTTCATGGAATCATCCGTCGAACCTCTACATTTAATACCGATCGGATTGATCACATTTACGAAGATTCCCACGTCGAAGGAGCCAAGCTCTTCCTGCACTACGGCGACTTGACGGATGGTACGATGCTGGGCCGAATTATTGAGGAAGTGAAGCCTCACGAAATTTATAACCTGGGCGCACAGTCCCACGTTCGCGTTAGCTTTGACTCGCCTGAGTACACCGCCGATTGCGTGGGTATGGGCGCGCTGCGTCTGCTTGAAGCGATTCGTGATTACCAAGTTCGCACGGGTAACGAAGTCCGCTACTACCAAGCGGGTTCGTCAGAAATGTACGGCAAAGTGATGGAAGTCCCGCAGTCCGAAACGACGCCGTTCTACCCTCGCAGCCCTTATGCCTGCGCCAAAATGTTTGCGCACTGGCAAACCATTAACTACCGCGAGTCCTACAACCTGTTTGCGACCAACGGCATTTTGTTTAACCACGAGTCTCCGCGCCGTGGGGAAACCTTTGTCACCCGTAAGATTACTCGTGCAGTTGCCCGGATTCTTGCAGGTAAGCAGAAGAAGCTGTTCATGGGCAACATCGACTCGAAGCGCGATTGGGGCTATGCAAAAGACTATGTGATGGCGATGTGGCTCATGCTTCAGCAAGATCAAGCCGATGACTATGTTGTGGCGACGGGTGAGACTCACTCGGTGCAGGAGTTCTTGGAGTTGGCGTTTGGCCGAGTCAATTTGGATTGGCGTGACTATGTTGAGTTTGACCCTCGCTACCTCCGTCCGACGGAAGTGGACCTGTTGATTGGCGATCCGTCGAAGGCGAAGAAGCTTCTGAAGTGGGAGCCGTCGGTCACCTTTGTCGAACTCGTGAACATGATGGTGGATGCCGACTTGCGGGCCGTGGGCATTGAACCTCCTGCGAGCGAATCGATGAATAAAGAACAAGCGATCGTCCGTGAGCAGTTTGCAGGCATGTCGTTCTAAGGGCTAAACCTTCAAATTCCTGTAGTTCCGATTAAATCTAGTTCTCCAAGATTGGGAACGCTTTATAGCTGAGAGGGTATTAATAACTCTCTCAGCTTTTTTTTGGAAATGCTGTACCTTTTGTAGTAAGACACCAAAGCCCTATGACGTTAACTATGACTGCACCGATGATTTCTACGCCCTCAACGCTCAATGCCGAAGGTGGAATAGACCTGAAAAATAAGCAAATCTTGGTGACGGGGGGCGCGGGCTTCCTAGGAAAACAAGTAGTGAAGCAGTTGCTGGCAGCGGGCGCTGATGAAGACAAGATTTCGGTGCCTCGATCGCGCGACTTTGACCTTTGTAAATGGGAAAACTGCCAAAAAGTCGTTGAAAAGCAGGATTTGATTATCCACTTGGCGGCGCACGTTGGCGGTATTGGTCTCAACCGTGAGAAGCCAGCAGAACTTTTCTACGACAACTTGATGATGGGAACGCAGCTTATTCATGCGGCTTACCAGTCGGGCGTCGAAAAGTTTGTTTGTGTGGGGACGATTTGCGCGTATCCGAAGTTTACGCCCGTCCCTTTTAAGGAAGACGATCTCTGGAATGGTTATCCGGAAGAGACCAATGCGCCCTACGGAATCGCGAAGAAGGCTTTGCTGGTTCAGTTGGAAGCGTACCGTCAGCAGTATGGGTTCAATGGCATTTATCTATTGCCTGTAAATATGTATGGTCCAGAGGATAACTTTGACACCCGCAGTTCCCATGTGATTCCGGCGTTGATTCGCAAAGTTCATGAGGCTCAGAAGGCGGGAGAGAAAATTATTCCAGTGTGGGGTGATGGCAGTCCGACCCGAGAATTTATCTACTCTGAAGATGCGGCACGCGGGATTGTCAGGGGTGCGCAGTTTTACAATGAGTCGGATCCGGTAAACCTGGGAACCAATCGTGAAATTACGATCAAAGATTTGATCACCATCATCTGCGAGTTGATGGGATATGAGGGCCTGCTGGAATGGCAGACGGATCAGCCCAATGGTCAGCCGCGTCGGTGTTTGGATACAAGTCGGGCACGCGATCGCTTTGGCTTCGAGGCGGAAGTTGGCTTTGAGGAAGGGCTGAAGCGCACGATCGAGTGGTACCGCCAAAACAGCTAGGAATTGGTTGAGTACTCTAACTAAAAAGCCCGATCGTTTATCCCGATCGGGCTTTTGTCTTGGGATGCTAAGTTAGCGGTTTGCTTCGACTAACGGTTTTGTGTCAGTCTTCACTTCAGGTTTCACCTCGGGCTGAATGTCAGGTTTGACCTGAGGCGTAAAGTCGCTGGTTATCTGCGGTTCAGTTGAGGGAGGGACGATCGGTTTGATAACGGGCTTAGCGATTGTTTTGTTAAGACGATCGACGAGTTCCTGAAGCATTTCAGCCTTGGGTTCGATTGTCGTCGGTTCGATCGCTGGTCTGACATCCAGTTTAGCGCTGGGAACCACTTCTTGTGTCGTTTCCTCTGTTGCATTCGGGACAACGTTTGGCTCAGGAGCCGTTGTTTGAACCGTTGTGGGAGCTGTTTTGGATGGGAGCAGGCGATCGCGGATTTGATCAAGCCAGCTTGGGGACAAATTTTCAGAGATTTCGGCTTTTGGGACGACTGGAGTTTTTTGCTGCTCGATGAGTTTGGATGGCATTAATTGGGGGGATGCGATCGACGATGGCACGGATTTAGATTCAACTTTAAGTTCGGCCTGAGACTGGGCTTTAGTTTTAATCTCAGGTGCAATCCTAGCTTTAATCTTAGGCTCAGTTTTGGGTTCAGCCTTGGATTCAGTTTTGGGTTCAACCTTAGCTGGACGGTTGACCTCTACTTTTTGTCCAGGGAAGAATCGAGATGGGAGAGTGGGCGGAGGGGCAATCTTTTGGGATTCAGTCTTAGGTTCGGCAGGTTTGGGTTGAGGCGTGGGTGGCTCAGGTTTTGTTAACGGTGGGAAAAAGACGTTCGGTTTTGTCATCCCTTGCACCGCAGCTTCGGGTTTGATGGCTTCGGGGTTGACCGCTTTTTTCGTCATCGTTGCCAACGGTTGTCGGAGCGTTGCAGGCTTTGGGACACTGGGTCTAAGCGCTTCGATCGGAGAAATCGGTTCGATCGTCTTTTCTTTTTTCTTAAAGAATTGGAAAGGCTTATTCCGTTTAGAGATAGCAGGTGGCTTTTCAGCGTCTTGGGATTGGAGCAACCGACGATCGGACTGTCCTGATTTTCTAGGCAAGTCAATCAGTTTAGTCGTTTCAGGCTTGGCAGTTTCAGGCTTGGGCGTTATGGACTTGGACTCTTCCGGACCCGTGATAACGTCGTTAGGATTTAAACCCGATTTTTTACCAAAAATAGGCAGTGGAATTGGGACGATCGGTAGCCGGAATCCTGAGGGTTTTGCGTCTACGGTCCCCACAGGTAAAGGCTCGATCGTCGGTGCTACTTTTGATTTAGCTTTTGATTCAACTTTTGATCCAATCTTCGGTGAAACTTTGGGTTCGACAGACGTCACAGCTTTGGGCAACACCTTGGATTTAATCTTCGGCCCAGCTTTGGGTTCAGCTTTCGGGGCGATCGTAGGAACAACATCAGGGACGATCGCTTCTATGGGTGACCTATAGGTCGGATCCACGATGCCTTTCGACTGCGCGATGGTGAGTTCGCCTCGGATCAGCTTTGAGAGTACATCGGTCCCATTGGGCGTGTAGGTAAAAATCCGGGCCGTGTTATTCCCAAAATTTTCGACGCGGGTTCCGTTTTCATCAATAAATTCGAGCTGAACCCAGTTCTTACCCGGCTTGACGCCTTTGAGATAGATAGGCTGCCACCGATCGAGCAGAAAACTCTGGCCGTTAACGGTCGCTTTAATTTTCCAGTCGCGAGTGCTGTCCTCCGGATGATCTTGAGCGATAAAGTGTAGCGGCGCATTCGTCAGATAAAAATCCAGCAGAATCGGTTCTGCGCCATAGTTTCCTTGGGGTTGACTGTAGGTCAGCAGCGGCTTGCGAGGATCCGGGTCATGGTCATCTGTTTTGGTAAAGACATTAAATGTTGTCTGAGCAAAAGAGCCGTCATTTTTGAAGCTCTCATCCCATGGACGGACAGCAAATACCCGAATCGTATGCGTTCCAGGAGCCAAATCGGTCAGAACGATCGGCTGCGTTGCATCATAAACCGATTGGTAAGGCCGATCGTCTACAACGACATGCAAATGCGGACCCAAGCCTAAACCCACCGACTGATAGATCGGTAGATCTTTGACCTGTAACACCAGCGAAACTGTGGTGTCTTGAAAGAGTTCACCCGGCTTAGGAGCCAGAATCTTGATCTGAGGCTGATACTGATCCAAAACCCGACGCAGCGTCTGAATAGCCTGAGGTGGAGGCGTTTCTGTGAGTTGACTGGAGGCAGCGATCGCCATCTCAGAACCGCTACTCATTAGAATCAGTGCAAGGG
>JAYVVL010000027.1:0-2264 GCA_043787035.1 Synechococcales cyanobacterium | reverse complement strand
TTGTCGAATACCAGCACATCCTCAGAGACAAAGCTGCCCGATCGCCCGATCTCACGTTTTGCATTGGCAGCAATGGATTACGTGTTGCCGATCGCCTTGGTATCGATCCCGAAACGGTAGTCCAGACTGGAAACTGGATCGGGGCGCTGCTCGTGGAAGCGGGCCTGCAAGGGGTGACGTCCGTTCATTTGCTGGGCTACCAAGGCAAACTCATCAAACTCGCAGGCGGCATTTTTAACACCTCCAGCCATCTTGCCGATGCCAAGCTCGAAATCATCAGTGCGGCGGTGATCCAATCGGGCGGTGACGTGACCCTAGCGACCCAAGTCCTCATGGCTAAAACCGCCGACGAAGCCTATCAATATTTGGTGTCTGTGGGATTTGCGCAAACCGTCTTCGATCGCCTCTCTAAGCTAATTGCTCAAAAGGCCGATCGCTACATTAAGAAATATGCAGATGCCCAGCTCAAGGTGACAGTGACGCTGTTCGATCGCCAAGGCCAGATTATTTCCTCTGACTTGCGATAGCTAACTTTGCCCCCGGAACCTGCCGAACCGCATCCATCACCGCAACCACTTTCCCATGGGTCACTTGTTCGTCCGCCCGAATCAAGACAGTCTTCTGCGTATTATTACTGAGAGCCTTTTTGATTCGATCGCGCAGTTCACTCAGTTCCACTGCCTGACGATCAATAGATAGCGAGCCTTTCGCGTCAATGGTAATCTCGACGGGTCTTTCTTGATTGATGGGTTTAGCGGTCTGCGCACCGGGGAGGTTTACAGGTAGTCCCTCCGATCGGGTCAGCGTCAGCGTGGACATAATAAAAAAGGTCAGCAGTGCAAACACTACATCGATCATTGGCACAATATTAATTTGAAACGGTTGATCCGGTTCTTCGGGTAAACGCATGATAGACCTAGGCCACTGAGTGATGCACGACACACTAAAAATCTAGAACGAATCCAGACACCCTATGTTACTGGGATAAATTTGATCTGAACAGGCTTTATCCCGTCCCTTTACAATTTACCAGCCTTCGTCTTCCGTTTAATTCCTGCCACTAACCACGCCGTCCCCACTCCCGCCAATAGCCCAAACAAGTGGCCTTCCCAAGAAATTCCCTGCTGGATGGGTGATATCCCCCAGATCATCCCGCCAAACATCGCAATCACCAGTAAAGACACCACTATCGACCCGATCGATCGGTCAAACCAAGCCCGTGTCACCAAATAACCAAAGTATCCAAAAATTACGCCACTCGCGCCAATATGCAGTGTATTCGGTGCCCCAAAGAGCCAAGTCCCGGCCCCACTCCCCACCGCTGCGAGAATAGTTACGATAATCCACTCCCCTCGATCGCGGGCCAAAATCAACGTGCTCAGCACCACCAATGGGATCGTATTCCCAATCAAATGTAACCAGTTTGCATGTAAAAACGGCGCGAAGAAAATCCCCTGTAACCCGCCTATGTCCCGAGGGCGAATCCCAAGTCTATCCAAGGTTCCCCCGAGCAACATATCAGCTAGTTCGATCGCCCACAGCAAAATAACCATACAGATCAAGAGTGTGGCATGGGACGAAATTTCTTGAAACAATCCGGTCGCTTCTTGCTTGACGGACCCAACCGAATGGCGTGACGACATGAAAAAATCCTATCTTAATGGCGGGTATTATTGATACTTTAACGTATTCTTTTTAAATCATGTCATCGAACCAAAATTTTGCGATCGGGTTGGCGATTTGGGGCTACAAAAATTGGGTAGGCAATCTTTTTCCAGCAAAAACTCGCTCATCTAATTTTCTAAACTGCTGCGCAAAACGGTTTTCAATTGTGGAAGGGAACACGACGTTTTATTCCATTCCTAGCCCAGAAACCGTCGATCGTTGGCGTCTGGAAACCGAGCCTGGATTTCAGTTTTTCCCCAAGCTCCCCAAGATCATCACCCATCAGGGTTGCTTGATGCCCAACTTGTCCCAAGCTTTTCAGTTTCTATCCCTCATGCAGGGGTTAGGCGATCGCTTAGGCGGCTTGTTTCTCCAGCTTCCCCCGAGCTATGGACCCGCGAGTTTTTCCGATTTAGATCTGTTTCTCTCCAGTTGGCGATCGGCAACCCAAGTTCCACTTTTTCTCGAAGTTCGGCATCTGCAATGGTTTGACATTCGCTATGCCGATCGCCTGAACCAACGGCTGACTGAACATGCGATCGATCGGGTGTTGCTCGATACCCGGCCTGTTTACAATATCAGAGTGAATGGTGATACCA
>JAYVVL010000026.1:0-6573 GCA_043787035.1 Synechococcales cyanobacterium | reverse complement strand
AAACCCCACGATCGACAACTGAACCTTAATCCATCACTCCCGCTCCAAAATTCGTTGTAGCGCCTCCTTCAAACCAGGCAAATCCGATCGGACCGTCTCCCAAATCATTTCTACATCCACCCGAAAATACTCATGAATCACCCGATTGCGCATCCCCCGGATTTGATGCCAGGGAATCCCCGGTTCTACCGCCTCTAGATTCGCGATCGCACTCGCCACCGCCTCACCAATCACTGCCAAACTGTATAAGACCACCCTCAATGTTTGCTGATTTTGCGAAAACGCCTCAAAGTTCAACCCAGCGATCGTCTGCTCCACCACCACAATCTCAGCCAATATATCCTGCACCCGCAACAAAAACTCTCTAGACTGCACGAATCGCCTCCTTTAACACCGTTTCCCGTACATGAGGTCGCAGAGAATTCGGTGTCCCAACATCCACCGCACAACCTAACAACTCCTCTAAAAACGATTGCAACCCCAACAACATAAACAGCCCCACCGGGCGATTAAACTCCACCAAAAAATCCACATCACTCTCCTCCGTCGCCTCATCCCGCGCCACCGAACCAAACAAAAACAACGCCTTCACCGCAAACTCATCCAAACGATCGCGGTTTGCCTCTACCAGACTGAGCACCTGCTGTTTATCCATCACCCCAAGCCCTCCAAAGAAAAACCCACCTTCCCTAACTGTATCTTAATCTCCTTATCCAACTCCGCCGCCTCCGCCATCTGCCCCGCCAACGCCGCCGTCAACGTCCCCATCTCCTCCTCAAACGAGACCCCCGACGCCACCTCATCCGGAATCCCCACATACCGCCCCGGTGTCAACACAAAATGATGCTTCTCAATCTCCGCCAACGTCGCCGACTTACAAAAACCCTTCACATCCTCGTACCCTCCGCCCTTCCGCTTCCACGCATGATACGTCCCCGTAATCCGATCGATATCCCCATCCGAAAACGATCGATTCCGCCGATTCACCATAAACCCCAACTCCGACGCATCAATAAACAACACCTCCCCCTTGCGATTCCGGTTCTTATTCCCATTCTTATAGCGACTCAAAAACCATAAACAAGCCGGAATCCCCGTGTTGTAAAACAACTGCGTCGGCATCATCACAATGCAATCCACCAAATCCTCCAACACCAATCGCTTCCGAATTTCCCCCTCCCCACTCGTATTCGACGACAACGACCCATTCGACAACACAAACCCCGCCGCCCCCGTGGGAGCCAAATGATAAAGGAAATGCTGCACCCAAGCAAAATTCGCATTCCCCACAGGCGGCACCCCATTCGCCCATCGCCCATCCCCCCGCAACAAATCCCCACCCCAATCACTATCATTAAACGGCGGATTCGCAATCACAAAATCCGCCTTCAAATCCTGATGCGCATCATTCAAAAACGAACCCTCCGGATTCCACTTAATATTCGACCCATCAATCCCCCGAATCGCCAAATTCATCCGACATAACTTATACGTCGTCTCATTACTCTCCTGCCCATAAATAGAAATATCATCCAACCGCCCCCGATGAGAATTAATAAACTTCTCACTCTGCACAAACATCCCCCCCGACCCACAGCACGGGTCAAACACCCGCCCCTGATAAGGCTCCAACATCTCCACCAACACCCGCACCACAGGCTCCGGCGTATAAAACTGTCCCCCCTTCTTCCCCTCCACCAACGCAAACTCACCCAAAAAATACTCATACACCCGCCCCAACAAATCCTGCGGTCTCTGCACTTCCCCATCCGCCTCACCCGCCACATCCCGCTTCACCAAATCAATACTGCTGATATTATCAATCAACCCACCCAGCGACGCCGGATCAAGCTTCTGCTGCCCATACACCTTCGGCAAAATCCCCTTCAACAGCTTGGCATTCTTCCGCTCGATCGCCTCCATCGCCTCATCCACCAACTGACCGATCTTTGGCAACTTCGCCTGACTCTGCAATGCCGCCCACCGCGCCTCCACAGGCACAAAAAAAACATTCTCCGCCCCATACTCCTCAGGATCTTCCGGATCAGCCCCCTCATACTCCCCCTCTCCCGCCACCAGCTTCTCGTGTAACTCCTCAAACGCATCCGAAATGTACTTCAGGAAAATCAACCCCAAAGCAATATGCTTATACTCCGCCGCATCAATATTCTTCCGCAGCTTATCCGCTGCCTTCCAGAGCTTCTGCTCCAAGGACTCATTATTTTGAGCTTTGTTTTGGGCTTTAGCAGTCGGCATAGCAGTTTTTTAGTTTCCAGAGTGCATCTAAGAATAGGCTCTAGCGGAAAACATCACAAGACCATTACCTCGCGAAAATAAGACCGTTATTAAAATCAGGCTTGGAGCACGGCATGGCAATGCCACTACAATCTTTTACACCCAGATCTGTAGGGGACTGGCTCAATGTGCCCCAAACCCAACGAGAAGGAATTGAATCGCTGGATTATTTAAGCCGCAGACGACTAGTTCTCTTTCCAGATCATAAAATAAACCTTGCAACCCTGAAAGCTCAACTTGAAGACGTTCTTTTAACTTAAAAAGCGCTTCCCATGAAGAATGAGAAGCGCTTTTATTTGAGAGTTAGGTTTTAGTTAAGCCGGAAGACTTAGACTAACAATGCCTTAGCACGGTTGTAAACGTTGTCCACAGTGAAGCCAAACTTCTCCATCAACACGCCACCGGGAGCCGATGCGCCAAAGCGATCGATACCCACAACGTCGCCATCGGTTCCAGCGTATTTGTGCCAGCCGAAGGTGGTTCCCGCTTCCACGACCAATCGTTTAGTGACGGCCTTGGGCATGACAGCGTTTTTGTAGGCGGCGTCTTGCTCTTCAAAGAGTTCCACGCAGGGCATGGAGATGACACAGACTTTGTAGCCCTCGGTGCGCAGCTTGGCCGCCACATCGACGCAAAGGCTGACTTCACTTCCGGTTCCGATGAGCAGGATATCCGACAGATCGCCGTCGTTAGACAGGATGTAGCCGCCGCGAGACACCGCTTCGATGCTAGATCCGGTGAGCTGAGGCAACGCTTGACGGGTCATCGCCATGACGCTGGAAGTCGTCCGACGTTCGATCGCCACTTTGTAAGCACCCGAGGTTTCGTTGCCGTCAGCGGGACGGAAGACGAGTAAGTTCGGCATGACGCGGAGAGAGGCGATCGTTTCGACGGGTTGGTGGGTGGGACCATCTTCGCCGAGAGCGATCGAATCGTGGGTCAAGACGTAGATGGTTTGGGTCTCGGCCAAGGCGGAAAGACGCATTGCACCGCGCATGTAGTCGGCGAACACCAAGAAGGTCGCACCGAACGGAATCAATCCGGTTTTGTGCAGGTAGATGCCATTACAAATCGCCGCCATTGCGTGTTCCCGGACGCCAAAACGAAGGTTACGACCTGCGTAGGAACCCTTTTGGAAGTCTGCGAAACCCTTGAGCTGAGTCAAGTTCGAGTGGGTCAAATCGGCAGATCCACCAATCAATTCGGGAATTGCATTTGCGAGAGCGTTCAAGGTCTTCTCAGACGTTTGGCGCGTCGCGAGAGCTTTGTCTCCAGGAGCGTAGTTGGGGAGAGACTTTTCCCAACCCGTTGGCAAGGTGTAGCTCGTTTGACGATCGATGCGGGCTGCATCTTCGGGATACTTCGTCTTGTAGATTTCCCAGGTTTTGTTCCAAGCCGCTTCAGCTTCAGCGCCGCGAGTGACCGCCTTTGCGTAGTGTGCTCTAGCTTCTTCAGGAACCACAAACGGCTCGTAGGTCCAGCTTAGGGCTTCGCGGGTCAGCTTGATTTCGTCGCCGCCGAGAGCCGCCCCGTGAACGCCTGCGGTGCCGCCTTTATTCGGGGAACCATAGCCGATCGTCGTGCGGACTTTGATCATCGTGGGCTTGGTGGTTTCAGCTTTCGCTTGCTCAAGGGCTTTCGCAATAGCTTCGGTGTTGGTATCGCCATCGGGCACCACCAAAACCTGCCAGCCGTAAGCTTCAAAGCGCTTGCCGACATCTTCCGTGAAGGACACCAGCGTGTCGCCATCGATGGAGATGTGGTTGTCATCGTAGAGCGCAATCAGTTTGCCAAGGCCCAAGTGACCCGCCAAGGAACAGGCTTCACCGGAAACGCCTTCCATGTTGCACCCGTCACCCAAGATGACGTAGGTGTATTGGTCAAAAATGGTGCAGTCAGGCTTGTTGAAAGTCGCCGCCATGTGCGCTTCCGCCATCGCCAAGCCCACCCCGTTACAAATCCCTTGGCCTAGCGGTCCCGTAGTAACTTCAATCCCAGCGGTGACGAAGTTTTCAGGGTGTCCGGGGGTGTTGGAGTCCCATTGACGGAACTGTTTGATGTCTTCAATGCTGACGCTGTCATAGCCGAAGAGGTGCATCAACGAATATTGCAGCATGGAGCCATGACCCGCCGAAAGCACGAAGCGATCGCGGTTTAGCCATTTGGGGTTCTTGGGGTTGAAGCTCAGGAACTTATCCCACAACGTAAACGCCATGGGCGCAGCACCCATCGGCAGACCGGGGTGACCAGATTTGGCTTTTTCCACGGCATCGATCGCCAGGAAACGAATGGAGTTAATACAAAGCTGTTCGACGGACTGGGTTGCAACGACCATGATGGATTTTTGTTTGGGTTGGCTAACGATAACGACTCACGAACCTGATGACAGGCAAGCTTTAGAAGTCTATGCATTGAGGCTGATAAGTACAAATACCAATTGACCTAAATACGAAGTACAGTATCCCAGATTATGGGCAACATCTCTTAAAGCTCTTAGAGAGCCAAACCCTATTATTCAGGAAAACGGGTTCTGCTGAAACGACAAATCTAAATTTCTTCTATGCTGAAGCGATTCGTAACGAATTCGTAACAGGTTTAAGGTTACGTCTCCCCATAGTTGGGGCTAGGCGGCTTTCGTTGCCAAAAACTCAGCTTTAGCCCGGTCCTGGCACCACTCGATAATGTAAAAACATCTCCGAAGCGACCGCCCTCGACTCCAACAACTCCAAGCGCGGAGCCTCTGCAATGGTGAATCCTTCGCCCGCGACCGGAACCGGAGCAGTGGTGCTTCCGAGGATAAGGGGACAGACGGTGAGCCAAAGTTCGTTCACGAGTCCGGCGCTGAAGAACGAACTCACGAGCTGTCCGCCGCCGAGAAGGGCCAGATTTTTGACGTTGAGGGCTTCAAACTGAGTGAACATTAAGTGCCAGTCAAACGGCGTCTCTTTCGCAATGAGGATATGCTCAAACTCCGATCGGTCGCGCCAGCGTTCAGCCCCTTGAGCATCGGTAATCAAAACCCGAGGAATCGGTTGACTAAAGTAAGGATAGGTCGGGTCGAGATGGGCCGACCGGGAACAGACCATTTGTAAAGGCTGGTCGGGAAGGTTTCGATCGCGTCGCTGTTGGATAAGCGTCGGGTTTTGGACGCTGAGGGTCGTGCCGTAAGCGCGCAATGTTCCGGCCCCAAAAACAACTGCATCAGCTTGGGCCACGAGTTCTTCGAGGTGAACTTGATCATAGGCCGAAACAAACGTCGAGGGCGCATAGGTGCGATCGGTGAGTTTGCCATCGGCGCTCATAGCGAGAATTGCAGTCGTGTGAATCATTTTCAACAGGTTACTAACGTGAGGCGTCGATCGCCATCCCTAGGTACAATTGAGATCATATTTTACATCGACCCGTTCTTCAAAATCTTATGACCATCGACCTGACCCCTGCCTTGGTTCAACACAGTCAACATTTACTCAACAGCTTTAAAGCCTTCACGAATCAAGACCTGATCGATCGTACGTCCTCCCTCGATGTCCAAGCCCGCAATCTGTTCGAGGCCAAGTTTGTCATTGTCTCCCACAACACCGACCAAGATCCCATCTTCAACTACGGCAACCAAGCAGCCCTCGATCTCTGGGACTTCGACTGGACCCAATTTACAAAGCTACCTTCTCGCCTCTCCGCCGAACCCCTTGCCCAAATTCATCGCGATCGTCTCTTCCAAGAAGTCAGAGTCCAAGGCTACATCACTAACTATCGCAGTGTTCGCATCAGCCGCGCTGGAAAACGATTTTGGGTTGAAAACGCGACTATCTGGACCGTCACAGATCCCACCGGAACATTCCTCGGCCAAGCTGCTACATTCTCAAAATGGACTCCGATCGTCAATCCAAATTGAACCCGGCGATTGAAATCGCGTTATCCCTTACTCGCTCCGATCGCATCGATTTGGAGATTAAAAAAGGTAAGCTGTTGAAGGTGAATGTTTGACTTAAAGCGAGAACCGCAATGTCACAGAGATTAATGAAACCTTCCCAACCTCATCAGCCACTCCTCCTTCACGTATTACATGGTTTGACTGGACTCGGTGCGGCTTAGATTATTCCACTATTCAAGTAATCAGGCAGCAATATATAATGTTATGACGACTAAAGCAGTAGGTAAGGCAACTCAAAATAGAGATTCTTGCTTTGCATTTAGCATGTAGTGATCCTCGCGTGCCTTGGTACGCAAAAGCCCTTGCAATTTGTGTTGTTGGCTATGCTTTTAGTCCGATCGACTTAA
>JAYVVL010000025.1:0-2273 GCA_043787035.1 Synechococcales cyanobacterium | reverse complement strand
TAGCGATAACCCGGACTCGATTCCCCTTGGATTTGGATTTGGCCGCCGTGAAGCTCGATCAATTGGCGACTGAGGAGGAAGCTCATGTTTTGTTGAAGGATTTTGTGAATTCCGACTTCAGGGCTAGCCACTCCAGAACCGACCCCTTCAGTGCTTAACGTCGGCGCATCCATTACGGCCACTCCGCTCGATCGGCCACTGCGCAAGGGCTCAAATTCACCGAGTCCAAATAGTGTTTCGTCTAGATAAGGATGCGTAACCCATACCATTAGCCGGAGCGCCCCGTTTTTGGTTGAAACATGGAGATGGACATGGCTGCCGCCGTTCGACGATTGCACGACGCTGAAAATCAGGTGATACAACATCTGACGGATTTTCTCTTTGTCCAGCACCCAAATTCGATTGCCCGGCTCCACCGTTAGGCGAATCTGTTGCTCACGACGGACTGCTGATTGTTCTAGGGTGGCGATCGCCTGTTGACAGAGCATCTCAATATCCACCGACGCCAGATTGAGCACTCGCTGCGACAGATCCAACTGCGATAGTTCTAAGATTTCCTTCACCAAGGACAGCAAATACTCGCCGCTATGGTGAATGATATTGAGATATTCGCGTTGTTTCAAGGTCAACGGACCGTAAATTTCGCGAATGAGGACGCTGGCCATACCCATGACGGAGGTCAGCGGCGTCCGGAGTTCCTGCGTGAGCTGCGCCAAGAGTTCAAACTTCAACGGAATGACGGTTTGATCAAGGACTTCAGCTGGTGCAGTGGCCTCTGGTAAGTGGGTTTGAATGGTTGGATGATCAATAGATTGTTTGGCTGATAAGGCCAAATCCTCAGCCTGACGCTGATAATACGATCGCTCGTACTCACTCATCCCCAGTCTCGCCGTCAACATCAAAAATTCAATCTGCGGCACCGTGAACTCGCGCGGTACGGTATCGAAAATCGACAGCACCCCTAAGCACTCTCCCTTACTCGTCACCAACGGCACCCCTAAGTACGATCGAATGCCATACTGCTGGGTCAATAGGCTCTGGGCAAAAACCGGATGCGCTAAAGTATCCGAAATGTGAAGAGGTTGGTGGCTGTCGGTCACGTATTGTCCAAAGGAATCCTCTTGGTCGATCGATCGACACATGACCAAATCATTCATTAATCCGAGGCGGGATAGCCCAAAGGTTGCCTTTAGATATTCAGTATCGCGATCGACCACACTAAGCCATGCCACGGGCACTTGCGCAAAATGAGCCGCCGTCTGAACCACTTCTTCAAAGACCGGAACATTGTCTATTTCCAATAGACGAAGGGCTTGTAAAGCATTGCTTCGGTTCTTCTTCCGCACCGTCTGACTTAAGCCATCCAAGCGACAAAACAACCGATTTTCAGGGACCAACATCTAACCCAGCCCTCATTCTAAAAAATTCGCTTAATTTGTGTCCTGGAAACACAGATTTTCTGTGTTTCCTCACGAATACTGAGCGTGTCAGTTCCGTAGTACTTATACTACCCGTTTTATCTAGAGCAGAAACATATGATTTATAAGAGAGTTTACTGATCTCTGTAATAAAAGGATAACTACCTACGCGTAATTACTTGAAATTTTACAGTTAGATGTTTTCTAGTATAGTTTATTGGTTTAGATTGCTGACTACGGTTAATAGTTGGATTAATTGGGTTATCGTCGCTTGTTGCTTTGATGCTGGTTCGCAATCGTGGATACGGAGACCGAAAACGTCAACAGCAATCATGGCACACCACGGGAATACGGCGTTATGGGTGCCTAAAAATGTCCGGAGTATTGATAACAAGGCCATTCGACTAAGCCAATTCTTAACGGAACAACGGGTGCTTTTTGGGCCGCGAACGAATTCTTCTACAGCTTCAGCCACAACCGATCGCCTGCATAAAAATCACCCTCACCCACCTGATTTATCTGAATTTGGCCTAAAAGGGTCCCTAGCCAAGCTTCCACAGTTTCTAGTTGAGCCTCCCGCTGTACCGCCAGAAACGATCGCCCCTCCGGGGACTCGCCTAAAGCTCTCTGAATCGAACTAATCCATGGTTTGGGGTCATCGTCTCCCGCCAATGTTCGGATCATGGTGGCTCCATCTTGCGGTATATCCTCTTCTCCAATCAACGCCAATAAGCTTTCAACTTCTATGTTTTCAGTGATAACAGAAGTACCTTGATCGCCGCGCTCTATCGGTTTTCGAGGCAACGCGTCTAGCGGTTCAATATAATCATCAAATTCGACCTCCATGGATTGTCG
>JAYVVL010000024.1:0-2276 GCA_043787035.1 Synechococcales cyanobacterium | reverse complement strand
ATCGCTTGTGAAGCCTCGATCGCCGCATCGTCTCCTTTCACAACCCGCTTCGCATTTTCAATGGCAATCTCGTCGCCCTTAACCACTGCTTTTGCATTTGCGATTGCTTCTCGATCGCCTTGGAGGACCGCTGCTGAAACTTGACTATTTGCTGAATATTGTTGGGCTTGATCTTTGCTAACAGCACCTTGGGCAAGGAGATTTTTGTAGCGATCACTTTGGGCTTGAGCAAACTGTGCCTGTGCTTCGTCCTTGGCTAGAGTTGCCTCTGCTTGACGCACTAATCCTTGATCACGCTCTAGTGTGGCCCTCGCTTGTTCGACAAGTCCTTCATTCTTTTCTTTACCAGCTCTTGCCTGTTGGACTTGCGCTTGGTCTTTTGCGACGACGCCCTGTGTCTGTTGAATAGCAGCAACCTGCGATCGATCGTCGAGTTCAAATAAAAGTTGCCCCTTCTGAACCTCTTCGCCCTTTTTGAAATATACGCCCGTGATTCGTCCCGTTGCTTGTGCTGTGACCGAGACCGTTTCGCTAGCTTGGACTGTTCCGATTACATTGAGTTGGACTGGGACTGTCTTCTGGGTGGCGATCGCAACTTTAATAGGGGTGATTTGATCCTTTCCACCTTTGCCTGATTTCTCAGATTTTGCACCCGCATTGCCCGTCAGGTTACCTAAGAGAGTGCCAAAATCATTGGATTGCAGCGCAAAATAGCCCCCGGTTCCGAGCAAGACGGTGAGCAACGCCGCTAATCCCATCCATTTCCGCGAAAACTGGCGGACAGGCGCGATGGATGCAGGAGGTGAAACCGCTTCAGAAACAGGTTGATCAGGAGAGGCGGATGGGTCAAGTATTTCATCAACTTTATTTTGCGTCATGATTCAGATACTTTTAGGCTTTACCTAAGGCGATGACTTGATTTTGAATCGATAATCCTTCGATCTTTGCCAGTACTTCTGAACGTTTGCGAGTTCGCTCTAATTTTTCGTATTCCTTCGCCTTAGATCCATTATGTTCATGCTCTAGAAAGTCGATCGGTTCCACTTTAGCGATAGGCGGTGACCCTAACGAATCTGAGGATTGTTGGGGTGAAGAATGATGAAGGGAAAGTCGGGTTTGACTGTAGGCTGACATATTTCCTAAAAAAAAAGCGATCGTCAGTAGTAGGAGCGCGATCGAGCCTTTTGTAATCATGACCTTGCTCGTTATGGTTTACAGTTCCCAGTATGAAGTTAAGAACCATCTTCACGGATGGGGTCTAGTTCCTAATTGCCCCCACCCAAAAGTACTGAAAAACGTGTGACTTTTTTCCTGGTTGACAGCCCTAGATTAGGCCAATTGGGTATGGCGATCGCACGATCTGATCGGCTATGCCTCAATTAATAACGTTACACCATCGCGCCCCAAACACCGCCACACCTCCATCCCATGCCATACCTCCCCAACCCATCTTTTCGGCTACTGCTCAATCTAGAATGGCTTTTGTTGTCCACGGCTATTGTCATGGAGACGCTATTGCCATTTCAGCTATCTTGGTTTGTCCTAGGTCGAGTCGTAGCGATCGCTTTATTTGGGTTACTCGGCTTACGATTGCCGATGGGAAAACTCAAGGTCAAACTCATGTATGCCGCATCGTGCATTACATTGATTTTACTCGCATCGCTACAGGATGGACTTTCTCCTCGATCGATTTTTCTATTGTTTCTCGTATTAGTCATGAGAAGTTGCTTAATTTTCAACAAAATGGGACAGTTTGTCACCCTAGCGACTTCTTTAGCAATCTATGCCACATTACTTCTTTCAAAACCGATCGGAATGGCTAGAATTGCGGTTTGGGATTGGCGACTAAGTAATATCTTGATGTTTAGTTTAACCCTAGTGTTTGCGTTATTACTAATCAATGCCTTGCTATCCGAGCGTCAAAGCCGATCGCAGCTCGAAATCGCCCACCAAGAACTCGCCGAAACCCATGCCCAACTTCGGCAGTATTCTCTACGCATCGAAGACCAAGCCACGCTCCAAGAACGCAACCGCATTGCCCGCGAAATCCACGATGGACTCGGACATACGCTAGCGGCCCAAACCATTCAAATTAACAATGCATTGCTTTATTGGCAGTCTGATCTCACTCAAGCCATCACCTTTTTAAAACAAGCTAAACAACTCGGATCGGAAGCCTTTCTAGAAGTGCGAAAGTCCATCTCCCTATTACGATCGAATCCACTCCAAGGAGAATCACTGGAATCCGCTCTAAACAAACTTCTCAAAGATTTTCA
>JAYVVL010000023.1:0-2278 GCA_043787035.1 Synechococcales cyanobacterium | reverse complement strand
CCTCAGCCAAGATATCCATCCCTTTTTCGAGGGCGCGACGAGCATTCTCGTTATAAATAATGCGTTTAGCCATGATGTTTAAGCCTTAATTTGCGTTCTGAATGATGAGAGAGAGGAGAGGGAACTGAAAATTGAGAATGTTGAACTGAGAACTAAAGCGGCGTTAAGGCTTTTTCTCAATTCTCAATTCAGAATTCTCAATTCTTCTAGCTGACGACAGCAAGGATGTCGCGCTCGGTAAGGAGCACATACTCGTCACTGCCGAGTTTGATGTCAGTGCCTGCGTACTTGGAGTAGAGGACTTTGCTGCCCACTTCCACTTCTAACGGCTGACGAGTCCCGTCATCGTTGCGCTTGCCGGGACCCACGCCGACGACTTCGCCGATTTGGGGCTTTTCTTTAGCGTTGTCAGGCAGGATGATGCCGCCTGCGGTTTTTTCTTCAGCTTCAGAAATTTTCACAAAAACGCGGTCGCCCAAGGGCTTCACGGTCGATACACTTAAGGTTACTGATGCCATCTCAATTCTCCAAGACTTCGGATTAACGGACTAGATAATTTACGGAGTGACCGTGGGTGCTGATATTTAATTTAGCACTCTCTACTCTTGACTGCTAATCTATCGGACCCCGGTGCCCCACGCAACTGACTGAACTGTACGGCTTCCCGAACTGGCGATCGGTTTCTGCACAATTCCCACAATTTACTGAACTAAAGATTGAACCTTGGACAAGAGTGTTAAGGGATCCGTTAAGGGTTTTACCTTTGCCTAAAACTCCCTGCGAAATTTGTATAGATTCCATGAAGATGACCTCTATCCTGATGCATACACTAAAATGGGTATGATATCAATGACACATGGCTTCTACGGAATCTCTGTCTGAAAGGCTGTTTGGCATACCTATCTTGTTAGGCCCGCTGAGTTAGCGCACGGGTAGGGTTTTCGTGGTAGACAACTGAGTGTAGCAAAGGCGTAGGGTGAGTGAATTCTTGCCCTATTTTTTATGTATTATTTTTGCTCTTCAGAGTTTATTTGAAGATTGGACAGGATTTGCTAACGGGATTTACGGAGACTCTATCAAGATTGTCATTCTGTGAGAATTGCGTAAATCGGTACAGGAGGTCCGGGAATCACGGAGATGCTCGGTCACGATAGCAGCATCAAGTAGAGTCAGACCTTAAGATTTGGAGCTAAGCTAGTTGAAGCGAAATCGCCTGAATTTGGAGGTTTCGAGGAAAAGTTTTTGATGTGAAAACGTTCTGTCTTGTGTCATGTATCTAAACCTGAAAGGGACTGTCGATATCGACGGTCCTTATTTTCAATGGACACTTTCTGGTGAGACGATCGCGTTGGGTTTTAAGTGAAAATAAGCTTCCAAATAATACGGCGTTGCACTTCCAGACTGGGTGACAATACCACTCGTACAGACGATCGCCGTTTTCATCCTAGAGAGCGATAGATTGAAGTCACCTAATTTAAGGGACTGAGTTCTACCGAATCGGTCTTTGCAATCGGCTCCCCTTCCAGGGTAGAGACGGCCTGCATCGCGTGGGGGCTGAGTAATGAAATTTGTGCGGTCGGCTGCTGACAAGCCACCATAGTTTTCACATGCTCCATTTCATCGTCCCGAATAGCTACGAAAACATCATAGAGATTATTGATCGTCGGACGACGGAATGCCGCTGTATGGGATGTCTGAAACTCATCAAACATGTAAAGATCGCCATCCCGATAGTATTGGAGAGCGACTTCTGGAGCGGGCTGTTGCTTAAGTGATTCAGCTTCGGCATTAAGAAATTTATTGTAACTGTCATAAGCATGTCCTTCTACAAGTTCCATGAAATGGTAAGCAGAGTTGGACGACACTATATAGACCAGAACGATAATCCAATAGTAAATAAGTGCGGTTGTTTTTGCTAGAAGCCGATCGCCCCAAAAGGTTGATCCCCCAAGTGATTCCATAATCAACAAATGGTGCAGCTCATTCCACGACTCCGAAAAGTGGATTTTCAACCAATCAGCCTTCCGCCACCAACCCAAAGTTTCATAGAGGTGAAGAACTGATAGATAAGAGAAATAGGGAACGCGAGCCACAGTTTCTAGTACATAAAACCGAGGGTAAGGACGATTGGCGTAAACGACGTTAATCACAAAAACCAGAATACCCACTAAAAGACGAATCATTGATTTAACTCTCAATAAATACGAAAGATGATTTGAACAATTTTGTGGCCAACAACTAAAGTCTTAGTCACAATGGCCTCAAACGATCGAGATGA
>JAYVVL010000022.1:0-2281 GCA_043787035.1 Synechococcales cyanobacterium | reverse complement strand
TTAGGGTAATCTCAGTCATGAGGGATTTTTGGGTTGTGTAGTTACTCCTATGAATCCCTCTCCTAAAGACTTTCAACCCTTTTGTCTTGTACTAAGGTAAATTTATCATTTTATTAAGGATGAGGATAATCTCTTTGAATGGCAAGTAACAATTAGAACACTCTAGAATTTTACATGATTTTTCCTCTCTGTAAATCCTCCAGCATAGAACTTCTCGACCGATTGCTTTTCTGGGCATTCCATCTAATCGTCCATCCCTCACCTTCATCTATCAAGTCCCTACTCTTCACATCAACTTCCGGCGGCACTTTAGACAGCGGTTCTGATGCCTCTAGATGACTGGAGAACTGACTCAGAAGGACCGATCGCCCCAACAGCTCAGGCGTCAGAGCCATAGAAAAGCGATCGAGTTTAAACTTGCCAATCTTCAAGCCGTGCCCATTCACCCGACTAAATTCGCGAGTGTTGTGCGTCACCAACGTTAAATCATTCGCTAAAGCGATCGCTGCAATCTGTAAATCATAGGGACCGATCGGGGTTCCTGTACTTACCAAACTTTCTCGAACCTCACCAAACACTATTGCGGCTTCGTCGCAAAATGGTAGCGAAACAAATCGGCTAAAAATTGCTGTTGTCGTTCCAGATCTAAAAGCCGAGCACGCACTGATTTTGATCGTCCATTTAAATGCACAACACAAACATTCGTATCTAACAAGTACCGCATCACCTAATCAAACGCTCCCACCATTTCATCATCTAGTGCCTCAGAAATTCCTAAATCATCCAGAATGATGGGATCATCGGAACAAATTCCATAACAATCAGCGATTCCGTTCCGGGAGGCTGCGCCAACGATCGTCCAACGACT
Source organism: Synechococcales cyanobacterium (assembly GCA_043787035.1). GTDB lineage: Bacteria > Cyanobacteriota > Cyanobacteriia > Leptolyngbyales > Leptolyngbyaceae > JAAFJU01. The sequence goes on along the minus strand of JAYVVL010000022.1, from coordinate 1,413 downwards.
ATAAGTAGGTTTGGCGAATCAACTATAGTATAGAGAATTGCCATTCTTAAGCTGTGATTATGCCTGCGCCCCTCCGTGTCATCTTGAGCACTGAAGAGTTTTAAATGCTTCGTGAACTTCGGCTCGCCACCACCGTCCCTCAACGGACGCGGGATAGAGCACATCTATTGCGATTAAATGCGCAAGGCTGGAATACGCCCGAACTCGCGGAGCTATTTGAGATTCACCCCCATACGGTCCGAACGACAATCAAACGATGGGAAGGTCGGGGGTTAAGCGGCCTGTTTGAAGCGCTAGGACGGGGAGCAAAACCTCGTTGGACGGAAGCAGATATGGCTTGCGTAGAACGTTGGGTGAAGGAGGATTCCCGGACGTATAACAGTAGCTAATTAGCCCGAAAGCTGAAGGAAGAGCGTCGGGTGGATCTTAGTAGCACTCGTCTGCGGGAACTGCTTCAAAAAACTATCTCTGGAAACGGACGCGTCAAAGTCACCGAAAAAAGCAGGATTCGCTCAAACGAGCGATGAAACAAGCGGAACTTGAAACGCTAGAACTGGCGGCAGCAGCGGGGGCGAGGCGGCTCAAATACTTAGATGAATCCGGCTTTGGTTTGTAGAGTCCGGTAAGCTATGGTTATGCCCTGAGTGGGGAGCAAAAGCGCCTAGAACAGACCCATCAAATCTACGGGACGCGCCTCAGTGTATTAGGGTTGTGGGAAGAGGGCAAAGGGTTTGAGTACGGACTGGTGAAGGGCTGATTTGATAGTCAGCGCTACATTGAACTGATGGATTGGGAAGCGGAGAAGGCGGCTCAAACCTTGGCAAAGACCGGACCAATTACGGTCGTCGTGCAAGATAATGGGTCGATCCCTAAGAGTAAAATCACGCGAGCAGAGTGGGACCGTTGGGAGACGCAAGGGCTGACTATGTTTTTTCTGCCACCTGACTGCTCGGAGATGAATCCAATTGAAGGGGAATGGTATCAATTGAAAGCCCATGGCATTGCGGGTCAGATGTTTAAGACGGTTTATGATCTTGGGATTGTCATCGAAGAAATCATTGAGGAACGCTATAAAGCAAAAAACTACAACGTAGAACGGTTTATATTTAAATCCAAGTAGCTACTTAAGTGTGGATGCGTCATGGACAGAGATCACAATGCTGCAATTAACATCCTGAATCGCGAGATAAGTACCACAGGGCATGTGGGAACTTCGTTGCTAGACAACGTAAACGCTTAGGGAGATTGGACCGCTGGGTTAGGTGCGGTAACGCTCTTAATTTAAGTCCGGTCTATGAACTAAGAATCCCCGTCTCTTTAGAGCGGGGAGTGTCAAGTGGTTTTAATGGATGATCAAGAAATATCAACTATGCGAATTTGAAGCCCTGCTGTAGTTGCGCGATCGATCATGTC
>JAYVVL010000021.1:0-6610 GCA_043787035.1 Synechococcales cyanobacterium | reverse complement strand
GAAAGATAAGGGTCTGCGAAGACATCGCCGTGGAGCTAGTACGGGTGGAGACCGCATTGGGATTAGCAATAGAGGTCAGGTATTTCAGATGTTGCTCTACCTGTTGAAACACGGGTCTGGCCGCATTAATCGCCGCTTCTGAGGCTTCCTCCGTCAATCCAAAGGGTAGCTGAAGCTGCTCAAGAAGACTGCTTAAGGTATCAGAAACCTGCAACAGAAGCGTCTCTAGCTTCTGGTCAGCGCGTATTCCTGGGGTTTCCTTAAGAATTTTAAAATAGTCTTCCAACTGGTGAGAGGCGTGCTGAATGCCCGATAGACCAAGCATTGCCGCCCCACCCTTAACGGAGTGAGCGGCTCGAAAGACCTCGTTGACCATTTCCGAATCATCGAGCGTGCCTTGCAAATTCAGCAAACCCTGCTCGATGGTATTGAGGTGGTCTTTAGCCTCCTCAATGAAATAGCCCATGATTCGCTGCTGTTGTTCCGGCTGCATAGGTTTCATCCCTGTCTTGTGATCACCTGATGGAGGTGCGGATTAAATACTCAGACATTAGTCTCAGGCACTAGCTTCGATCGACGCTCTCCACGCGGAATCGCTCCACGGATGTGAGTAGATCGCGGGCAACCCCCACCAAGTTTTGCAGGGATGCGGACACCCGCTGCGCTTCCTGGGAAGTTTCTTGGGCTGTCAACTCGACCGACTGCATGACCTGGGCTACCGCACGGGAGGTTTCGGTTTGCTCCACAGTATCAGAGGTAATCGATTCCACGAGTTTGTTAATCCGGGTCGAGACCTGAATGATGTCGTCGAGCGATCGTTTCGCTTGTTCCGCCAATCTAGTCCCTTCAATAACCTGTTGAGTCCCTTCTTCCATCGCGGTCATCACCGATCCGGTCTCACTTTGAATTTGTAAGACAATCTGTTCAATTTCCTTCGAGGCTTTGGCGGCCCGATCAGCTAACTGACGGACTTCATCTGCCACAATAGCAAATCCTCGTCCCGCTTCTCCCGCCCGAGCCGCTTCAATACTCGCGTTTAGGGCAAGCAGATTGGTTCGAGAGGCTATTTGAGAAATCAGGGCCACAATTTTAGAAATTTCCTGTGAAGATTCGGCCAAACGCTTTACCTTACGAGTTGTCTCGGCCACCGTTTCGCGGATTTCTAGAATACCTGCCACCGTACGTTCAACGGCTTCTCCACCGCGTACAGCGGTTGCAGCCGCCTGTTTAGCCACTTCTTCAGCCTCACGAGCACTCTCGGCCACCCGCTGAATCGAGTCCGTCATCATCTGAACAGAATTCAGAGTAACAGCTAGCTCTTCCGCTTGACGCAGGGCGTCAGACGACAGCCCACGAGCAAACATTTCATTCTCAGTCGAACCCTTGCTGACCTGACGCGCCGCAAGTTTTACCTGTTGAACAATTTCGCGAAGATTCTGAATGGTGAGATTAAAGGAATCGGCAACGGCTCCTAAAACGTCGGCGGTGACTTCAGCCTGGACCGTCAGATCTCCTCGGGCAGCGCCTTCTACATCATCAAGCAGCCGGATGACCTGACGCTGCAAGTCTTCTTTTTGTTTTTCTTGCTCTTCAGCTTTGCCCTGGGCTTCATTAGTGGTAGCCAAAATGACCCGAGCCATTTGGTTAAAACTAGAGGACAGGCCGCCCAGTTCATCTTCGGCATAGACCGTCGATCGAGTACTTAAGTTACCTCCACATACCGCATCAAACTGCTTCTTAAGATCATCGGTCGATCGTCTCATTTGACGCACGGAGAGCTGACCCACCCCGTAAGCGGCACCGCCCCCGGCAACCATTCCGGCCAAAGCCATCAGGATTCCGGTCCCACGCAAGCGACCCACCAGTTCGGTGTTCACCTTTTGCTCAATGGAATCTTGCGCCCGCTGAGAGGATGCCGTCGAGCTAGCAGACTGGGCCACAACAAAGCTCACAATCCCAACGGCCAAAGCCGAAGCCATTCCAGCCGCCAACGCGATCGTCCACTGCTTTCCAGCAAAAGATGCATTTTCTAACGGCGCAAGCCAGCCCTGCTCGACGGTAGACACGACCTCATCTCGACCTTGAGGTTCGAACTGTGTGAAGCTCGGCATCGGTTCATTGGCGCTGCCAGAAAGGGGAAACAAATCATCTTCTGACATTGAGGCATTGTTCCCAAACCCAAAATTGCTGAACCCGGAATTCCCAAATCCAGACTCCGATCGCGGCTTTTGCATCATCGAACTAGCCGCCACTCCAGCCATGCCTACGGCCCCGCCCGCCATTGCGAAAGATCCTCCTACCGAAGGACTCGTAAAGCCCGCCGAATCTTCAGACATGTCAAAGTCTGCCAAGTTTCCTAAACCATCAAAATCGTCAAAATCATCAATGAAATCTATGCTGCCGTCAGAGAGACTCTCAGGCGAGGTGACATTTGACTGAGAAATATTGGATGGAGAAGCCGTACTGGCTTGGAGAGGATTGGACTGAGCTACAGGTCTCGAAAGATCATCCATCGCTGAACCGGACATAAACTGCGTCTGATCAGGTGAGTCTGGGCCCTCACCCCAATTACTGATAGAGAAATTATTAGGGCCATCACTGCTAAAACCGGATCGATCAGAAGATCCAGAGGAAAAAGCTCTAGACGTAAAGTTTGACGATCCAAAGTCGAAACTATCCATCACAGGGGGATTAGGACTTCCTTGAGAAACTGGACCCTGGGACGACGTATCTTCCTCGCGCGAGGAGACTCCTGACTTGACGCCTAGGCTTCCTGCTGAAGCCGATCGACCTTCTGACAAAGCCCCATCCGCAAACACATCATCAAAATCACTGAACACATCCGCCCCTGTACTAGTGTCTTGCCAGAGATTATCCTGAACGGCATTCCTCTCAAATGCATTGTCAAAGGAGCTTGGATCAAAAGTATTGCTGTCGAAGGCATTGACATTGAACGGATCGTCTAATCCAAACGGATCCCCAATGGACGAACCCGCTGTCTGTGATTCAGCCGATGAACCACTGGCCGGATTTCCTATCATGCGCTGTGATGCCAACGGCGAGACCACAGAGGACCCGAAATCTCCATCTAAATTCTCATCGTCAAAATCCATATCGGCCAAGACAAAATCATCTAGCTCAATGGCTTCCTTAGTTTGAGCGGACCGATCTTTGTCATTAGCCTCTACGTCGTCAAACGATCCCATGACAGACTCTAAATCCGTCCCACTACTCCCTGCGTCATCCTGACATTGACGAGCGTAACTTAATCCACTGTTGGCATAATCCAGAAACTCCGGCTCATGAGTTAGGTCTAGAACTGACTGGTACTGATCGATCGCAATGTCGTAGCCTTGGAGTCCGTAACAATAAATGTGTCCCCGCAGCAGCCGCGCACTGGGATCTTGAGGGTGTTGGTCTACGAGGCGATCAACAATTTTGGCAGCGACATCATAGTGCCCCTGCATATAGGCTTTCTCTGCCTGTTGATAGTCCTGTGCAAAATCCGTACTGCGTGCCATGTGCCTCCTCCTGCCGTTTGCTGGGTGCTGCGCGAATGAACGATACTGAATATCTGATGTAAGTCTGTTAGTGTATCTGGAATATGAAAATCCTGCCTTGTATGAAAATCCCTACATGCAGTTTGGGCGATTATCAACACAAGTACTTCAGGATACAGAAGATTCTCAGAAGAGAAACATTAATTCTGAGAACTTCCTGAAATGGATGCCTTTCTCAACTCAAAAAATGGGACGGTATCTTTTAAAACCTTTCTCTAAGCCGCCCACCGAGCCGATCGAAGAATCGAAACCTGATCGAGCAACCTTAAATGAGGATTATCTCGTTCGCCCAGATTCCATTCCCCGCGAAGAAAAGGAGCTACTCCGTCAGGAACATTGGTCGCGGTTTGAATTTGTTCGATATCGAGCCAATCCATTCCCACAATTCGATCGACCGCTAATCCTAAGAGAATATCTTGATCTTCCACCGCGATCACTGAGACCTCCTGACGATCGGTATTAAGCGGGACCGTATCCCCCAAGAACTGTCCCAAATCAGCCACCCAAACTACACGACCTCGTACATTCAGCGTCCCGAGAAGGAGCGGTGAGACATTGGGGACAGGGGTAATCCGATCGGGCGCGGGAGAGAGCACCTCGCGGATTCCAGTCGCCGGCAACGCAAACTCCTCGCCTGACGGAATATAGAACCGCAAATGCAACTCACCCTCAGGACTCTCAAGTTCCTGAAACTCAGGCGCTTGATCCTGTCCTCGTCCCGTCAAAAAATCTGGATTTCCCACCATAAGATTTAAGGCCCCTAGCCTCTCAGTAATTGCTTAACGGTTCCGACTAATTCCGTCGGCTGGAAAGGTTTTGCAATGTACGCATCCGCACCTTGCTTCATCCCCCAGTAGCGATCGAATTCTTCCCCCTTCGAGGAACACATGACGACCGGAACATTCTGTGTTTTTGGGTCAGATTTAATCCGACGACACACTTCGTACCCGTTCATGCGAGGCATCACAATATCGAGCACGACCAAATCTGGACAATGCCCATCAATATGCTCTAGAGCCTCTACCCCATCCGTTGCGATCGCTACAGTTAAACCACTCCCCTTGAGTAGGTCTGTAATCATCTCCCGCTGGGTCACACTGTCTTCAACGACCAGAACTGTACTCATAACCCTCTACTTGCCTGTTGGCTCAGCATTGCGAGCACCTATCGTTCAAATTAAAACTTGGGCCATTGACCGAAGCTTCATTAACTAAGGTACCCCCAATCCTAGAAATAATCAGACTTCCTTAACAGAAAAGTCTTGAATATCCTGACCCATACCCTGACCCACATATTTTTCTACGATCGTCACGAGTTCATCTTCCCCAAAAGGTTTAGCCAGATAGTCCGTCGCCCCGACCATTTGGGCACGGACCCGATCGATGAAGCCGTCTCGTCCAGTCAACATCACGATCGGAGTTTGCCGAAAAACCGTCGATTGTCGCAACATGGCACAAATTTCGTAGCCATCGAGATCGGGCATGGTGATGTCACAGAGGATGAGATCCGGCTTGACCTCAAAAAATTGGCTGAGCGCTGACACTGGATGATCTAACAACACCGACTGATACCCATGACGCTGCAAGATACTTTCAACCGTGTGACGAACCGTCGCCGCATCATCCAAACAAGCAATACAAGGACTTTGCCGCTGCTGGACTCCGCTCGTCCATCCCTGGGCCATTCTTCGCTCTAGACGCTCACTACCCGACGAAACTTGGATCCATCCCCGTTGGACACAAGGGTAAAGGGCGCGGGTAACGGAACTAATATCTCGGTTCAGCAGACGAGCGATTTGTCGCAGGGAGGTCTCCCCATCAACATAGGTCAACAGCGTGTGAAGCGTGGTAGAAGGAAGCGCATCCGCGAGGGCCGCACCGTCCACGATCGTGAGCACCTGTTCTGGAGAATGGATTTGGGGATGCCACTGCTTCCACTCCTGGACCTGATGCATGACCTGAGTTACCACAGGCATAATTTCAAAAGACTCCAGTTGCGGTGAAAGCGGCGCACCCATTTCAAAAATGAACCGTCCTTGACGCAAACTGAGCAGATCGAATAAGGTCTCATGCACCATGCTATGCAAGATGTTCCGTGCATCCCTAGAAGAAAGGGTCCGATTTTCCAGTAGCGCCCAGAGGCTACCGTATTCGGGCGCACTTTCCGACGGACGATCATTCTCCGACAGAGAGGAATAGTCGATCGATGAGGCCAGTCGGTCTAGACTATCGAGGGCCTTCGTCGATCGAAGACGGGTCAGAAATCCTCGCAGCCGAGTGATCCCAATATCAGGCTTTCCGGCATAAATAATTCGACCATTCATAAAAAAGACGTACATTGCGCATCTAATTCCGGCCTGAGTGGGGCTAGACGTTCGTCCCGATGGCGCTGGGAAAGCAATGCCCTCGTAAGGTTCGACGAGAAGCTGTCCGGTGCGCTGCCCTAATTCTACCAATTGGAGAATGCTGCGAACATCGATTTCACTGAGTTCTCCTTGCATGGACTCCACTTTATATTCTTTAAACTCTTAGACTCACAAATGAGATTTTACATTAAGCTGATGGAAGGGAAAAACCTTGGGCATAATTAAAAATGAATTGAGCAGATCTTTGCAGACTTTGATGCGCCTTTTGAGCTAAATTAACAGCCAAGGGGTTCTAGTGATTATTTTCATTTGTTACGATCGGACATCAGGACTTGTGACATAGGTAGAGGGCTAAGCGCGTGCTGTATTTGGCAGAAGTCATTCAGAAGAAAGGCGGTCTGATGGGCGGGAGCAGAGCTGAGTTAAAACTCTTGGCTTGCCAGCGCACGGAACAAAGTTGGACGGCGGTGTCCGGGGAAGAAGTGATTCCGGCGGATGAAGCATCTCGCTATGGTCCCGGAACGCTGTTATTGGTGGACTTAACCAACAGCAAGCAGGTCCAGCGAATTCAAGAGGCAGGACGCCCCTTGGTCAGCATCCTGCAAAATTTTTCGCGTCTTCAAGAGAAATTCAAAACTCAGGAAGAAGAGATTGAGCAGTGGAAGCAGTCCCTAACCTACCAAAG
>JAYVVL010000020.1:0-2290 GCA_043787035.1 Synechococcales cyanobacterium | reverse complement strand
GTCCTGGCAATGCTCTACCGGGTGCATTATCAGGACAAACTCTGACGGCTTTACCATCGACATAGTTTTGTTTCTTCAGCCATAAATCAAAGTTCGGGTTGTTGAAATATCCTTGTCCTGTCTCCTCCGCAAACCGATCAATGAGGTCCCATTGATCGGAGTCGGGTCCATCGCTCTCGACCTCTGGAATCCCATCCCAATCATCAGACAATGACGGCGGCGCGATTTTGGTGAGGGGAGGTAAGTCACCCATGGGCATCCAGATATTGTCTAGAAGGACCATGCGATCGCAGTCCATAACGGGCGGCTCAGAGATTCCCTGATAGTTCACCTTAAGCTGACCATAGACATTCATGTCGGTGGTGAGGGTTTGATCTTCCCAAAGGATTGAGACGTCTTTTGGGATGGACACTAGCACCGGAGCTAGACCCTTTATAAGTTCCTTTACGCCCTGGTCTAATCCAGTAGCCACAATTCCCGGTGCGATCGTCCAGACCGCCTTGTGTCGTTTCTTAGAACTGTCACGGATCGCGTTGATGTAGGAAACCAGGCCATTGATGAACGGCTGCAAGTTTTCTAGATGTTCACTTCTGAGATTCCCCATAGAGGTAATTTCATCAATGATGAGAAGGGCATCCTTAGTCACCTTGAACTCTGAGAGGATGGATTGAGCTTGCCGGATGAATGGTACAGCTTCGTCTGGACTGAGAGAGGATAGATCGCACTGGACCGATCGGGTGGCATGGATCCAGTACGTGCCATCTTCGGGACCATGGCTGAATAGGTTCATGTGGAAAACTTTTATACCCGTAAGGCTTAAAGCTTGGGAAGCGATCGCAGTCAGATAGGATTTGCCAGTTCTCTGTCCTCCGTAGAAAGCTCGGTGCGAGAACCTAGCTCGAATAAGGATTTCTAGGGGAGACATGATTCTAGAGACACCCATCGACGGCGCAGCGGCAACCATATTCCCGACGGCAGCAGAATGGGCGATCGACTCTTGACGGTTCGAGGTAAGCATCGAGGCGGGATTTTGTAGCTCAGTCTGTGCCTGTGTTTCAGCCGATGCCGTCGCGGGTAAAGTCGTATCTAAGCCCATATCGCCGCTCACCTTAACCTGCAAGAATTCCCCGACTTCAGTTTCGGTGAACTCTCCATCGCCCTCTAGACGAGCTTCGATCGCCGCTACCAATTGGTCATAAGCTCCAACAATCCTTACTGCTGTAACCCCGCGCAAGTGTAATGCGTAGAGGGCTTCCGGTAGATTTGGCGTAGTCTTCAGTAAGTGATATTCAGCGTCGCGGCGGGGAAGTTCCGATCGACTATCTGCCCAAAACTTAATCGAAATCGTACCTGCGAGAATGGGCAGGATCGCGAAACCCATACCCATTCCAGTACCGACGAGAATACCAACACCGATGCCCCCAAATCCTAACTTCTGGCACCAATCAACAGCGCTTAATGTTTCACGGCGGGTTTGAGAAACGATCGGTCTAAGGTCTTCAAGGGCGGCTTTTACCGATCGCCCTCTCTCACAAATGAGATGCCCTAAGATCGTCTCGTGTTGGTCCGCATAGGTTCGATCGATCTGATGGCGTGAATATTGAGAGAGGGCTTGGGGTAAGTCATTGATGGCTAAATTGTCCATGGGTTCTCCATAAAAATAAAGGGCGATCGGGGATGAATCCGATCGTCCTGGTTTGATTAGTTGAAGGATTGATCCGCTTCCATCATCTGTGCAGCCTTTTTCTCTCGGTACTTGCGAGATTCGCGACCAGTCAAGCGTAAACCCTTCATCCACTCGACAAAAACGAGACAGACCTCGAACCCAATGACCCCGGCAATCATGGCAAAAACGCCAGCGGGAACCAATTGCAGCGTCACAGGATTGATGACCTGGAACGCATTAGCCGCACCGATGAACTCCATTAGATAGAGTGAAGCGGACGCCGTTTCCATTGCTGACTGGCGTTTTTTATGAGCGTTGCGAGACCATTCTTTAGTTTCAGCTAAGAGTGTGGGTGAGTCTTTCGTAATCTTTGGATCGAGATAGCGAGTTAGGCCAAGTTTTAGAGTTAGGCGATCGGCTTGTTCTGGGAAATACTTGGGAAGTCGTGGGAGCAGTTGGATGAACTGACTAGCCAGTGCCAACGGTGCTGCAAAGATAGGCATCCATCCAAGCAGGTTTGCATAGCCGATCGTGCTGACGGTCAAGCAGGCACCCGCGCCGACGTATCCTAGAATCATTCCGGTATTAGGGCTTAGGACCGTCTTGCCGATACCATCAATAAAA
>JAYVVL010000019.1:0-6634 GCA_043787035.1 Synechococcales cyanobacterium | reverse complement strand
TGCGTCGGAATCGTTTTGCATTCGGGGGAGGACATTTAGAAAAGCTGCATTGTTGGTGCCGCGTTGGGAAAGATTGTGGAGGTAGAGGAGGGAGGCTTCCCGGAGGAGGCTGCTCCCGCCTCGCAGGCCATCGAGCACTTGATGCCGTTCCAACTGCCAGCCTTCTGCACGCGCCAAGTGAAAGCAACACGCCAACACCCAATCGGATAAGAAGTGTCGCAGATCCATGAGTTGACGGAGCCGATCGACGGGATCGAGGGACGTGTAGGCAACGAGACTGGATAGGCTTTGAAGTTGGCGTTCGAGGTCGAGTTTGGATTGACGATTGAGCCACCGATCCGGCGATCGCATCGGATTGACCGATTGTTTTTTTGGCTGGGATTTTTTGGGGCGGGAGGTTTGATTTTGGGTGGCAGTGCTGACTTCGAGGATGACTAAGAGCGATCGCTTTTGGGGAATATCCAATTTAGTGTCTAAGATTTCTAATCCTTGGGCCATGTCATCACTGAACCCCGATTTAAGACTAAATTCCGCAGCCTGAATTGTTTCTGGCTCATAGAGAAATTGCATCAGCAGAAAAATTCGATCGATGCAGTCAGATTGGATCCCTTGAAGCGCCCGGTAGAGCATTTCTTCGAGGTCACGGGTCTGCACTCGACCCGCCAAATCCAGCATCGCAGCGGTCGTATGACTGATCAGCATGAGGTCTTGATCCACCAGAGACTCAATGCCCGATCGCCCTAATTGATCCGCCGTCCGATCGATCCCTTGGTCCTTCGGAACCTTAATGAGCGCCCGCAAAATACTCGTGCGATCGGCGCTCCAGGTGAGAGGTAACTGCTCAATTAAAAAGGCGATCGCTTGATCTGTACCCACCTGGCCGATAATGCCCCAGGCGATATTACGAACGGATTCAGGTTCACGCCAGTTTTTCACCAGCACTTTGAGAAGTGGCAGTGCCTCATTTTTGAGCGAGGTTAGTACACGAATGGATGTACTGCGAGTTTGGGAATCATATAACGCCTTGACCAGCTCCGGATAGCACTTTTCAAAATGGGTCGCAGCCACCACTTCTAACACTGCACATCGAACCTCTGTAGACTGCTCCTCTCTGACAATTTTCAAAATATAAACTTGAAGCGCCTGAAGATAGGTTAAGTGGCGAATGGCATCACAACTGGCTCGACGCTCCTCGGGATTGGGACTTGTTAGCATCAAGCGAAGAAAATTAGTCACTTTGGCGCGCTGATCCGGCTCGCCATGTTCCAACAACAATGCTGCTGCCGTGGCCCGGACCGACGCAGGAGCTTGAGGCCTGAGGTAGTCGGTAAGCTGTTGAAGATCCATCTTGCGATCGTTATCGTTGTCATGATCGCGATCGTTCTTCTTCCCATACACATAGCGCAGGGCTGCTGCGACGACAGGTGCGGGCCTTGAGTAGGTAATTAGCCGACCGACCGATACCGCATACTGAGGCTTCGGATTCTCCTGCATGATTTCCAGCAGCCGGACTTGTGCCTCCTGTGGAAGGCTTTGGAGCATCGGCGCGAGCACGTCTAAAGCATTGCTCTGGTCGATTTTGATCAAAAGTTCAACGCAGCCCATCTGCGAATCTTCCATTCCCGGCTGGCTCAGCGCACTGACTGCCGCCCTTTTAAGCTCCTTAATTGCCGACGGACTTGGACTGCGACCACTGAGCAATTCCTGCCGCGCGCTCATGACCAGAATGGCCTCATAGTTACGCCGCACAAAATAAATGGCGATGAGCCAGACTACGGCCATCCCCATCAGCATCGGAAACACCAGATCTCGCCACGACTCGACGGGCATCTGGTCCTTAAAGATCCACATCAGACCTAAAATAAACATCCCAATTAGAGCATTGGCAAACGGTTCTGCATTGCCGCGCACATTGGCTTGAATGGCATTACGCCACTTCTGCGGGATTGGTTGAAACAGCACCGGACCGACGCTCGCTAGCAGCGTAAAGTGAAATAGTTCATACAAAAACTTCAGTGCCACCACAGCCCAGAAAATGAGCAATCCCATCTGAGCCACCGATGGCATCAAATTAGCCACAGCGATCGAACTGCCAAGGGTCAGAATTAGGGTCGGCAGAATGCCTGTCGTCGTAAACACCCCAAAGCGATCGATCACCCATCGCGCCACAAACCACTGCATTAGCAGCTCACAAATGCCCAGCGTGCCTTGAAAAAAGCCGAGGAACCCTGCAATTTTTTCGCTGACGCCCAGTCCTTGGGAGAGGAAAGACGGCAGCGATCGGATCCCATCTAAGTCTCGGGTAAAGATCCCTTCTAGCTCTTTATTAAACTGAAAATCCAGCAGCCAAAACATGGACTCTGCCAATACAAAAAACAAAAGCAACAGCCAGCGGTAGTCCATGGTCTGACCCCGAAGTTGCTGAGTGGCTTCGGTATTCACCTCCCGCCGACGGGAGGTGATATCAAAAAAACGGGATTGTTTCTGAGTGATGAGAAAAAGAATTCCCGTCGCCAAAATCATCATCAAGAACGACACCAACACGACGCCCGACGATCCAATAATGGCCAAGACTCCTGATAACAAGAAGCCACTCGCCGCATCTGCCACCAGCACACCACTGCTAATTAAGGGATAAGTCCGCCGCAGTTCTCTGACATTAAAGAGTTGATTGGCGGTGATGCTGGTATTGAGGTCGTTCAGGACGTACACCACTTGCAACCACAGTCGCATGGCGATCGCAACCATCTTAAGGGTCGTCAGCCCGACAATTCCACCCATCCACAGAACGGGCGTATCCGGCGGGAGCACCAGTCCCTGGTAAAACAACAACACGGGGAAGGCCATCAACAGCGACACCAGCACCAACGACCACCGCAGCGGCACAATAGACTGCACCCACGCATAGATGACGCCCAAAAACATGCTGACTAGCGTACTGGAAAGATAAATTAAGGGCAGTCGATCGGTGCCATACTCCGCCACAAAAATTCCAGTCGCAGCGGTTTCGAGCCAAAGCACCCCCACCGACATGGTGGAACAGCCTAGAAACATCCAGAAGGTCCGATTACTTTCCTCTGGTCGCAAATTTAATCCCCGTAGGAAACGCGTAAACAGACCTTCTTTTGTTGTTTCTCGACTCATTGTCATAGCTGCCACTGACTAGTAAGATGCGCCCTAACGGACCGCCTGGATGCACGATCGTCAAGCATCGATCGTGCTCTGTCCGTAAGGTCTACATTAGGGTGCCCCGGTAGAGCCTCTATGATATAAAACAATTCTGCATCTGAAAAATGAATGATCGAAATCCAGACCCTTTCCTCACCCGATCGAGGGTTTCGGGTGTTAATGTTGCCAGCAAATAATGGACGAGCGGGGAGAGATTACCCGGTACCGTGTAGAGGTTGAGATCCTGATAGATGATCCGTTTCGATCGATCAAAGCATCCAAACTTCCAAACATCCCCTGTTGTCACGGCCCCATAGAACGTGTTGGACGTCCCTTCGACCCATTGATCCAGCGCTACCATTTCCACCGCAAGCTGGGCAAATCCTCGGGTCAAGTCAGCCTGTTTGGCTTCAACGACTAGGAAGTCTTGGGCGGACTGGATGTAGTAGTCAAGGGTGCCCCGGAGGTACTGATTGACTTCAATAGAGTATTCAATTTTGAGGCGGGAGTGGGTTTGTTCGCAGAGGTAGATTAAGATCGGGAAGACTAGGGATTCCCGACGTGCGGCTTCACTGGTGAGATCGACATGCTGCAAATTCGATCGCAACTGTCGATGTAAATCCACCAGATTTAGCTCAACCCCCGATCGCCTCGGAAAGTCCAACTCCCGCCGTTCCGATACCACATCAAACTCGGCCATTAAGTCATCGAGATCTACATTCATCTCGAAATACTTTCGGAAACTACAGGTGAGGTCGGGATTTAGAATCGATCGTTTCACAACAGTTCTCACAGCAGTTCTTACAGGAGTTTGGTCGCACGTTCGGCGAGGGGCGATCGTTCACCGCGTGACAGGGTGATATGAGCGGCGATCGCTTCGTTTTTGAACCGTTCGACGATGTAGGTTAGGCCATTGGATGACGCATCGACGTAGGGGTTGTCGATTTGTTCAGGATCGCCTGTGAGGATGATTTTGGTGCCTTCGCCTGCGCGGGTCAAAATGGTCTTGACTTCGTGGGGGGTGAGGTTTTGGGCCTCGTCCACGACAAAGAACTGCTGCGGTAAGGTGCGGCCTCGAATGTAGGTCAGCGGCTCAATTTGGAGCAACCCATGTTCGATCAATTCTTCATGGCCCCGCCTCCAATGACTAGGTTTATCGGTGGAGTCGCCTGTGCCAAAAATCAGGTCGAAGTTGTCGTAGAGCGGCTGCATCCAAGGCGTGAGTTTTTCGTTTACATCGCCGGGCAAGTAACCAAGGTCTTTGCCCATGGGAATGACGGGACGGGAAATCAGCAGCCGACTGTAAATATGGTCATCGGCCACCTTTTGCAACCCCGCTGCGATCGCAAGCAAGGTCTTCCCCGTCCCTGCTTTGCCGACTAGTGTGACGAGTTGAATGGAATCCCGCAGAAGCAAATCTAGGGCAAACTGCTGTTCCCGGTTGCGGGGCTGAATCCGGGAAACCCCGCCGTAGGGAAGCTTGCCGATGGGAACCAGTTTTCCGCTGTTCCCTTCGATGATGCCGAGGGCGGTGTGGTTTGGATTGGTTTGGTTGATGAGCGTGACGGCTTCATTGGGGCAGAAGGTACCGGGGATTTCGGTGGCTCCGGTTTTGAAGAGGCGATCGATGACGTCGGGTTCGACCCAAGCTTCGGCGGTTCCGGTGTAGAGATCGGAAAAATCCACCTTATCGGTTTCATAGTCTTGGGCGTCGAGTCCAAGGGCATCAGCTTTGATTCTAAGGTTGGTGTCTTTGCTGACGAGTACAACATTGCAATTGCAGTCGCGTTGTAGTTCGAGCGCCACGGCAAGAATGGCATTGTCACCATAGTCTCGATCGAGTTCGGCGGGGAGTTCTTGAAGAGTTTCGCGGTGGCAGAGGACGACGCGAAGATGTCCGCCGTGGTCGAGTTCGATGGGTTCGGTGAGGCGTCCACGCTGTCGCAGCTTGTCAAGAGTACGGGAGACTTGGCGGGCGTTGCGTCCGGTCATTTCAGGCTGCTTTTTAAAGCGATCGAGTTCTTCGATGACGGTGATGGGTAAAATCACGTCC
The DNA here is from genome assembly GCA_043787035.1 of Synechococcales cyanobacterium. Classification (GTDB taxonomy): domain Bacteria; phylum Cyanobacteriota; class Cyanobacteriia; order Leptolyngbyales; family Leptolyngbyaceae; genus JAAFJU01. Next base: position 1,413 of record JAYVVL010000019.1, on the reverse strand, counting down.
TGTCCTGCAAACTTCAGCATTGCGGCGGGGTCGTGAAGCAAAACATTCGTATCTAAGACAAACGACTTACGCATAATTAACTGGGGTTGCAAGGGTTATTAAAACACCGATCGCTTCTAGATTGGGAAGAGATTACGATAAGCTTAACCGAAACGCCCTACTGCTGAGGGTATCTTAATACAGGTTAAGCCTAGGCTTTATGCATATGACACCGCAAGACATTCCGAATGTATTGGCCAGTTTGTTTGGGGATGACGTACAAACCCTAGCTCCAGGTTCTTACCAAATTGAGAAGGAGAGTTTTCGATTGCTGGTGCTGCGATCGGCTGAGCAAGATTGGCTCCGAATGATGGTGCCGATCGTGGCGTTGAGTGAGGCGGGGGCGTTTCTAGAAGAGTTTCTGGAAGCGAATTTTGACGAGACGCAGGAGGCGCGCTATGCCATTCATCAGGGGCTGATTTGGACGGTGTTTCAGCATGAGGGTGCGAGTTTGACGGAAGCCGATTTTCGATCGGCGATCGGTCGGCTGATTTCCATGTTTCGTCAGGGTTTGGAATTGGTGTTTAAGCGTCATGTGGAGAAGCAGATTCGTCAGATTATCCGTGCGGCGAAGCAGCAAGGGCAGTCGATGGAAACCACGATGAAGACGTTGGAGCGATTTTATTCGGAAGGGGTGATGGGGGATTTGGATACTTCTAGTGAGGGGGCGGTGGAGGCTTGGCGGTCTCAATTACTGCGGTTGTGGGAGGAGGAGAAATGAGAATTGTGAAGTGAGAATTGTGAAGTGAGAATTGTGAATGGGACGTCGGATGTTAGTGGAGGGGGCGGGGTTTCGGGTGGGATGGGATCCTGGTGGTGGTGAATTTATGGGGTTGGTGGGGACGATGGAGTGGGCGGTGGAGCTGACGGTGGAAGAGTGGGCGGATTTTCGGCGGTTGGCGATCGAGTTAGCGCAGACGATGGCGGCGATGGCGATCGAGTTGATGGATGAGGAAGCTCTGTCAGTGGAGTTGGAGACAGATCGGATTTGGATGGAGGCAGAAGGGTTCCCGTTGCGCTATGGGTTGAGGTTTATGACGCAGGGCGGGCGGGGAGTTGAGGGCGCATGGTTAGCGGAAGCGGTGCCGGGATTATTGGCGGCGATCGCGCAGATGGACGTCGAGGCGTCTAGGGAAGACTTATGAAAATTCTGGGGGTGTATCTTGTTTACTCCAAAGGTTAGTGCTATACTCCCTAAGCGTTGAGGGAAAGCTTTTAGTCAAGCATAGCTCAGAGGTCAAATCGGGATGTAGCGCAGCTTGGTAGCGCACTACTTTGGGGTAGTAGGGGTCGCAAGTTCAAATCTTGTCATTCCGATTATATAGAACCCGCTCTAAGAGCGGGTTTTGATGTATCTAGGGTCCATTTCAAGCC
>JAYVVL010000018.1:0-6648 GCA_043787035.1 Synechococcales cyanobacterium | reverse complement strand
GGGGCGACCATGCGTCCTATGATCAAGTTTTAGAGGACCGAGTCCTATCGGGAGAAGGCGCAGCAGAACTTGAAGAAGTGGAAGCGGTTGAACTTCTTCAAGTTCTCGAACCTTTGCTCCGATCTCTCTCTAGTGTGGGACTAGCCCATGGATATCTGTGCCGCGATACCCTTGTTTGGCTAGAAGATGACCAATGTCCGGGTCTGATGCATTTCGGTCAGATCCGATCGATCGCTTTGCAGTACGAAGTCGAAGTCGTGAATGAAATAACGCCTATTAACGACGGACAGAGTGATCTTCAGCAACTTGCAACAGCGGTTTTGGATTTGTTGGGCGATCGACCTTGGAATCGGATTAATGTTGAACTGGCCCATCGCCTAAGATTGCTACTCGAACCCGAACACCGATCGCAACTTCGATCGCAGGTGATTCCGCCAACCCATTCATCTAGCCCACAAAAACTACCCGCTTATGCCTCTTTTGCGGCACAGGCATTGATACCACCACCACCATCCCGATCGCAATTACCGTTAGAAGCACCATTAGAGTCACAATCATCACGACAACCCATCCTAAACCCAACAGACTCGCAACCGTATAACCACAGTCCATTCCCCCGCCGCCGCATTAAGAAACGAAGTCGAGGCAACCCATTTATCCGATCGCTAACCCGATTAACCGCCCATTGGATTCGCACCTTTAAAAATGATCCAGTCTTAGGCATCATGGCTGTGGTCGCGATCGGACTTTGCGGAATATTAGGTCATCGGCTAATTTCTGCTCAATTCCCCACGCCGCCGCTACCGCCAGCCGAGTCATCAGGCTTCAAACTCCCTACTTCAAAGGAATCCCCAAACGCCGAATTTGCTCCAACCGAAGCCGCTTTGCCTGCCGAATTTGAGACCAAACTTCGATCGCTCAGCGTCTCATCAGACTGGTTTTCGGCCACTGTTACAGAGCTAACGACTGACGCGATCGCTCCTCAAGACCCTCGCTGGCAAGACCGCGCCACCCTACTCCTCAAAACCCTCGAAACCCTATCTCCCGAATCAAGACGTGACATCGGCACTTACCGTCGCGCCAACCTCGACACCTGGCTAACGGCGGTCCAACCAACCCAAAAGCTAGAAACTCTCTCCAAGCAAGTTGAAGACGCGACAGATGCTGAGTTTTTCAAAGCGTTTCCAGACCGCAAAGGCACCGCGCTCAACCCTAGAAACTTAGGCCAAGTCTGGTACGCGATCGCCCGCACTGAAACTGCCAAACTTAAACGCTAAATCAGCCAGTTCGCCCAACGTTTGAGACTATGCCGACAGACTAAATGCAAGCTGAAGACTCGCGACTTTGTTGCCACTGGGTTCAGGAATAGGTTCATGATTCACTGCCGTACAGTATTGCGAATACGAACATTGACCACATTGCACTCCCGGCTTCGGTTCCCATTTCACATCATGTCTCACCTGCCATGCCAGATCCGTTAGGATTCGGAGCACTTTGCGCTCATATTTCTCATCTGCTCGGTATTGCACCTTCTCCCCCGATCGCAGAAACAACAGGCTCAAATACTTTAAATTTTGGCCATAGGTTTGCGCTAGGGCAAGATGGTAAAGTCCAAGCTGTAGATCGATTTCGTCGCGATCGGGCAGGACTTTGACCTGAGCGGATTTGTAATCAATTAGCTCCAAACCTTCATCAAGATAGTCAATGCGATCGTAGCGACCCGTCACAACAAATTCTACATTTTCAATTTGAATGGTCGCCTGAATTCGCCCTTCTATGGCCAGGGGCTTTCGCAGAGCCGTATCGCTCACAATAAACTTCTGATAATACTGCTCCAAAATCGCACGACCTTCCCGAACTTGCTTATTCGTTAATGTCGTTGATGCCTTGGTCCAGCATTCCGAAACCCAGCCCCAACTCGGATGATGGTTTTGGTAGTGCCAGTCGCGATGACAATGAGCCAGCGCCTCATGCAATGCATTTCCCAAGGCCGCCGCCCCAAAAGAGGGACCAGATGGAAGACGCTTCTCGTATCTTAGAAAATAAGCATACGGACAATGCTGGTACGATCGCAGCTTTGTCGCAGAAATGGGATACACCATAGCCGTAAATCCAGGGTGTGAAAGGGTTAATAAGGAGGTTGAACAGGAAGCTGAAACACTTAAAGAACTCTTAAATAGAGTCGTAAACAACACATCCGATCGAAGACAACAACGGTGGTAGGGAAGCGCTTCTTTTATTTGAGAATGAAGTGTTTGAGAATAAAGTGTTTGAAAATGAAAACCTTAAGCATTGCAACCTGGAGCAGTGCCATAGTCAAGCCTTAAGACGATGCAGCATCAGCAGGGCGGCGGAAAATAGAATCGAGATAGATACGAGCCGCTTGACGATCGCTTCCCTGCTCAGGGCTTCTGTTTTGCAACAAAAAGAGTGAAATAGCTGCCGAAAAGACGCGGTCTTGGTCCCAGTCAGGGCGATGCTCTAAGAAGCCAACGAGGGATCCATGAAGCGCTTCAGGAATTTCGACGAAAAGGCTGATGGGTGACGTATCCATAGGGATTTATAGATGAAGGTAAGGGGGACAAAATCTAGCCAGTGCAGATGACCTAAAGAAAATAGATCAAATAGAGCATCTATTAAGTGGAGCCTTGAATAAAAGCCTCAAGTAAAACACCTGTATTCCTTGTCCAGCAAGGTTTTCAAGCAGTCCTGTGAAGTCGCTCTTTCAAGGTCGTTTTATTTTGCTCGATCATCCCTATAAGGTCAACCTTGACGTTCACCTTTTTTCGATCGGGGGTAGGACTGAATGGACGACATAATGCGGGTTTGAAGCCTGCGAGATTTTCAGGATAAGGATATCCCCTTGTGGATTGTCATTCGATCGGACGATCACTCAAACTTTTCCACAAAATCATGGCCCATGCGGACTCCTTTCCAATCCCATGGGGAAAACAGCCGTCCACTTGGGGAAAACTAGCGTCGAACTTGTGGACAAGTTGAAAAACACCTGGGGAATCTAGAGAGAAGAGCTAGGAATGACCGATGCAATGTAAAGTTTTGTAACATTAGCCTTAATGAATTCGACTCACGATCGAATTCCCTTGGATTTACAGAATGAAACGCTTGATTGAAGGGACCGATGGCTAATTCATGCGCTCGCTATGACGGATGGGTCGCGTCGTCTTCATTACCGTTTTGTTACAAAATACGGTGGAGGAAATAAGAATTCATCCAAAAGACTTATTTTGCTTGGAGAAAATTATTTTAGGCCGTTAAATTAGAGGAGAAATTATCTTAGTAAAGAGGAGATGAAGCCTTGGACGACACCTACCAAGCCTATCTCAATCGCATGATGCGGGCGACCTTACCGGATGCCCATCTTATGCAAGTTAGCAACGTTCAAGAATCACCGAAGTTTTCCCGCACGGGGGAGGCTTGGGTGCCGTCAAGCTTCCCAGGTCATACGGTGATTACGCCTCCTGGGCGGGCGGACACGGCCAATGAAGGCGTTTATGAATTCTTGGCGCAGTATCAGTCAGAGCTAGCGGCAAAGCTCGGTGAGGATCTCTTTATTCCGATTCCGAAGGACAGCTTCCACCTAACGCTGGCGGATTTGATTTGGGATAGTGCCTATGAACACGCAGTGAAGACAGATCCGAGCTTCGATCACAAGCTTCAGGCTGGGATTGCTGGGAGCTTTCAGCAAAGTTCGCATTTACGATCGCGTACACCAATTCCCTTTCGGCTGGCGGGGCTGATGGTGATGACTCGGGCGCTGGCGGTTTCACTGGTGGCGACCGATGAGACGGGGTACCGACAAGTTTTGGAAATGCGGCGATCGATTTATCAAAACCCGGATCTCATTTCTATTGGAATTGAGCAGCAGTATCACTTTACGCCGCACATCACCTTGGGCTATTTTGGCAGTCTGAAGGGGGTTGATCGCGCTGTGTTGACTCAGGCTATTGATGATCTGAACCAACCGTGGCTAATGACGGACCGGACGTTCTGGCTGAAGGAAGCACAGCTTCGCAAGTTCCCTAATATGGTGACTTACGATCGCGAAGCGGATTGGGCGACGTTTGAGTTTTAGCGCTTGACCGGATGCTAACTAGTAAGACGCTTTGATTAGCACAAACTAAACTGAAAAAAGGCGGTCGAGAGTTCGATCGCCTTTTTAATATATAAATTCGCGTAGAAATCCTGTAAGTAGTTTAAATGTACTTCAAGTCTTTTTTAGCGATTAGGTTTTTCGGTGATTAAATCAATTTACTCTTCTTCGTCTTCCTCTTTATCGACTTGGACCAGATGAATATGCTTATAGCCTAACTTGATGACAAACTCATCCCCAGGCTTCAAACCCATGGACTCTGTATAAGCGGCACCAATTACAATTTGACCATTCTTATGGACGCTAACTCGGTAAGTCGGTTCGCGGCCTCTGCCATCTTTGCTGGTTTCTGGATCAAGCGCGTAGCCCTTAGCAGACAGCAGTGCATCATAAAACCCGGTTAAATTAACGCGAGTCTCTTTGCTTTTCGTGGTGGAATAGTAGCCACAACGTCTTGCTGCTTCACGACGAGGAACATTGGAAAGTTCTTTGATCTTTTGGAGGAGCGCTTTTCCGGTTAAGGGCGCGGTTGCTGTTTCAGCCATTCTTCAAACAATATCCTTAAGAACGTTTAGTTTGCATTTCTGTGCTTTTAATATATCTCTATTGTTCACAATATGAACAAGTTTTTTTAGGTCTTTTCAAAAAATGTGCGAGGTTTGATTAATTTGTAGGGTAATGATCGATCGATTTCATGCACAAAGCGATCCATGAAATCGATCGATTCGGTAGAGCGGTTAGGGTTTTAAGGCAAGACATCGTATGCGTCAGAAGGGCGTGTATTGAAGATGAAACTGCGACTGCGTGGGCTTACAGCTCCAGAGAGCACAGGGTTCTGAGCATTTTACGGATATCTTTGATCACGGTTAGGACTGGATCTCCCTGCGCTCTCCATCCAATCTCCACACCGAAATGTGCAATTGTAAGGCAGAATATTATGGTATGAATTGACAAGTCTGGACTGGATATCATGGCAAACGAGAAGAAGACGAAAGTCACAAAAAAGATAGAACAATCGGGCCAAATCCCTTCTCTTGATGAACCAGGATTTGGGTGGACGCGCTACTCGGAACAGGTCAATGGCCGTTTTGCGATGATTGGATTTGTGGCGCTACTGGTGTTGGAGGTGCTGACGAATCAGGGTATTTTCACATGGTTGGGTTTGCGTTGAACATTCAACCTTGGGCGGGGCGGTCTTTTCCGTTGGCGCATCGCACGGGTTCGCAAATTTTCACGGCTTTGTTTGGAGCTGATGCGATTGCAACGCTTCTCGAAAGCCCTTATCCGAGTCTAGGCGAGACCCGATCGCTGTCTCGCTATTCTATTTGTGCCGGGGGTCCTCGTCGATTAGAGTCGAATGAGTGGGCACTTTGGACGCCGAAACTCGGTGAGATTTTGCCATTTTTGCAAACGCAACTCGACCATGCACTGGAATCCGATTTGCGATCGGACTTGCCTCCGGAGTTGCCATTTGTAGGAGGCTGGCTGGGTTGGTTAGGCTACGATTTAGCCTGGGAAATTGAACGATTGCCCTATCAGAATGAGGAGACATTGCCGTTTCCGGTTGCCTATTGGTATGAACCCGATTGTTTTGCGGTACTGGATCATTTCACGCAGCAATTGTGGTTGGCAGTAACCGATTCGCGAGATTTCAATCGTTTAGAATCTTGCCTCAGTGCCGTTGAACCGAGTCTCGTCGCATGGCATCCAATTCCAGAAATCCCTACTTTGAAGTTCCTTACGACGCAAGAGCCGTATCAAGCAGCTATTCTTAAAGCAAAGGACTACATTCAGCGCGGTGACATTTTCCAAGCCAACCTATCGCTGCGATTTGAGGCCCAGACTCAGGCGAGTAGTTGGGATATTTATCAGGCTCTGCATTCGATTAACCCATCTCCGTTTGCGAGCTATTGGCGATCGCCTTTTGGGGACATTATCAGTTGTTCACCCGAGCGATTGGTGGCACTAGACGAGTCGGGCTGGGCGGATACAAGACCGATCGCTGGAACCCGGCCACGCGGAGAGACGTCCGATTACGATATTGCGCTGGCCGATGAGTTGCGATCGAATGAAAAGGAGCGAGCTGAACACATCATGCTGGTGGATTTGGAGCGTAATGATTTGGGTCGAGTCTGCGCGTTTGGATCGGTGGTGGTTGATGAGCTGTTGGTGATTGAACGATATAGCCATGTGATGCATTTGGTCAGTAATGTGCGGGGAAAACTGCGATCGGATGTTAATGCCATAGATTTGATTCGAGCGGTTTTTCCAGGGGGCACCATTACCGGGTGTCCGAAGGTTCGCTGTATGGAAATTATTGAGGAGTTAGAACCAGTACGACGCAGCCTATTCTATGGCTCTTGTGGCTATTTGGATCAGCGGGGACGACTGGATCTGAACATTTTGATTCGGACATTGTTGTACACAAAGCTGGATTTGAAGCTGGATTTAAGTCAACCGGAGGGTCATGATTCTAGAACAGCCATGGTCTGGGGACAGGTCGGGGCGGGAATTGTAGCGGATAGTGAACCGGAACG
>JAYVVL010000017.1:0-2299 GCA_043787035.1 Synechococcales cyanobacterium | reverse complement strand
TTGCGCCTGAGGCGTTGATTTATCACGCGGATGTCAGCCTAGGGCGTGGCGGATAACAGGACGCCGGGGGCGATCGGGGCAGTCGGGGGTGATCGGGGTTCGCTTTGGTCTAATTTGCGCTTTTGCTCTGGCGTGAGTTTGCTCATGGCGGGGTGCTTTGGTTCGTGTGCTAATCGGGGTCATTCCGTGGCTGTAATCCGTATAAGCCTCTATAGGAAAGAGTTCTAGACTTTTAAAATCAACATTTGTATTCCGTTGATTCATACGCCTTCCTTCATTCGTTGGTGAAAGGCTTGCTTGGCTCTAGGACTGCCTTTTGGGAATCGTTTGGACGTCTTGACCCACTCCATAACCCAATGAATTTCATCGGTTTCATAGGTCGGTTGAATGGGGAGAAGGCAGGCTTCACTGACCCAACGCCGAAAGGTTGGGGGCGAGATGACTTGTCCATAAGACTTGCAAGCTTTCTCCCACAGCTCTTGATAGGTCAGCATTGGGGGTCTCCATTGTTCTCAGCGGCGATCGCTGGTTTCGATCGATGAAGTCATGCTAGCATCAAGCACATCATTGATGTAAAAGATGTAAGTAGCATCAATAGCGATAGATCGACTTTATCCAAATAACAAGGCAAAATAGAGGAAACCTGAATGAGTGATGAAATAATGGCAAAACGTACAACCGTTACGCTCTCTGATGAGACCTACGGCGTCTTGGAAAAATGGGCAGACCGGGATGTGAGAACAATCGCCAACCTAATTGAGGCGATTGTCGTGTCTCATTTACGGGGAATGCCGTTGGATATCCCTAAAGATGTTCAGCTTGTAGAAAAGGCTACCGCCACAACTAGAGCCAAATAAGGAGCGATCGAACCTATGACAGTTGCAACCGATCGAAAACGAATCACCCTGAAGGAGTTCCTGAGCTATGACGATGGAACAGATACGCAGTATGAGCTTGAGGATGGAATTTTAGTTGAGATGGGAACTGAAAGCACGGGAAACACTTCCATTGGGATGTTTTTGATCAGCATCTTCCTAGTAATGGGGATTCCTTATTACCGTCTCGCTACCAAACACAAGATCGAGGTTCGGGGCAGCTATGCCAATGCGCGTTATCCCGATCTGATGGTTCATTCAGAAGAATCTTTCACAGCGATCGACGGACGAAAAGAAGCCTGCGTAGAACTCACAGACCCTAGCCCAATACTGGTGATTGAGGTCGTTTCACCGGGCACTGAGTCCACGAAAAACTACAAACGCGATTATCAATGGAAGCCCCGTGAATACGCCGATCGCGAGATTGCAGAGTTCTGGCAGATTGATACCGAGCGTTCATGGGTGAAAGTCGGTACCCTAGTCTCCGGTTCTTACCAGTTCGCGACCTTCCAGGGCAATGAGCCAATCGTCTCTCCCACGTTCCCAGAGTTAAAACTGACGGCGGCGATCGTTTTGGCTAGAGGGAAACGGAATTAATGGTAGGACAAAATTGTTGATACGTACCAATCAATCGACCAACACCAGTTGATCAACTAACAAATTGAAGATCGATAGAGTCCTCATTTGAGGACAGATTGTTGTCTCGTTTGAGCCAGGTTAGACGTCCAATATTTTGAACAGTTTAGTCTTTTCTGTTGTCACTTTGGCCTAAAATGACCGTTTGGAAATAGAGTGGTACCAAGTGAACCACCAGATTTTTCCCGATCGTTGGGGCAAAAGAACCCGAAAGGAAAGTACGCAATAGCTGTTGAGAAGAGTGCCCTTTTCTGCACTTTTGGTACGTTAGGCAATCAATGTCTCGAAAAGATCGCGAAAACCACTCAAAAAGTTAAAACTTCCGATACTATGTGATTGGGAATAACAAGACATCTATCAAGTACCCCTTTAACCGATGAAACGACGCGGACGACCTAGAGGAACGAAACTGACCGATCGGTTCTCAGTTAGGGTCACGGCGGCACAAAAGCAGCAGATCGAACAATTCTGTAGCGATGCCGGTCTGTTGCAGAAAGAATTCGTGCTGATGGCGATCGATCGGATGATGTCAGCAGCCTAGACGCTAAAAAACCCCTCGGCATACGCTGGGGGTCTTTCAGTTTATCCAGCCTTAAAATCTTCAACTCTAACTGTGGTAGGTCGGGAGGAAAAAGATTTTAGGGATACACGCCATACATTTCTGTGTGGCTCGCACTTAAGATGGTAGCTTTTTTTCAGAATGATGCAAGCCCAACTTCTCTAAATTTCTCTCCTACTTGTACCTCAATTGCATTCACTTCAACATCCGTAATGGGCGTCAAAGCCTT
>JAYVVL010000016.1:0-6654 GCA_043787035.1 Synechococcales cyanobacterium | reverse complement strand
GCCGTACTTTGCCGATCGAGGCTATGCAGCTTATGCCGTCAGCCTGCGAGGACATGGGGCGAGTGAAGGCCGGGATGGACTTCGTTGGCATAGTGCGGCTTATGACTATGTGGCTGATATTAATCAAGTGATCCAGACGATGCCTCAACCGCCAATCCTAGTGGGTCATTCCATGGGCGGATATGTCGTGCAGAAATATTTAGAAACTCATCAAGCAGCGGCGGGAGTCCTGTTGGCTTCGCTGCCCGTATCAGGTCTTTTCGGCTTTGCGGTCCGTTATGGATTGCGGCATCCTTTGTCCTTGCTGAAGTCGCAGCTATTGCTCAACAATTGGTGCCTAATCGAGACACCCGAATTGGCGCAAGAGGCATTTTTCTCGCCTGATATGTCGGCAGCAGAAGTCGAACGACATTTTTCAAGATTGCAACCGGAGTCTTTTCGGGTGACGTTTGAGATGATGTTGCTCAATTTGCCACGCCCCGATCGGGTCAAGATATCCATGTTGGTGCTGGCGGCGGCGAACGATCGGGTCTTTTCGGTGACGGAGGAACAAGCGACGGCAAACGCCTACGGGACGGAAATGGTCGTATTTCCAGACATGGCCCACGACATGATGTTGGAACCGAATTGGCAACAGGTAGCCGATCGGATTCTCGGTTGGCTTCGGGAACGGGGTTTGTAAGGTTCGATCGATCGTCAAGCGATCGTCCAGATCCAATTTCTTGAGATTAGATCTGGGCGGGTGCTGCTTCGGGGTTGAGTTGCTCACGTTGTTTACCGACTTGCTCAACGGTGGTTTTGGCGTCGCGGGCTTTGTTAATGGGTTTGGTAATACTGATTACTGAAGAGGGCGACGGTGTGGTCTTTGCTTTAGGTTTAGGCTTGCTGCTGCAACTGGCGATCGATCCAATCACTACAAGCGAGAAAATAAGGCGTGGTAGACGTGGGATTCGCATGAGTTTGGAGATATGCAGGATTTGAGTGTGTTGGTGTTGTGCCCGTTGTTGTGGAGAATAACACATCAATCAATCCTGTCGAGGTATGCAAATCTTGAGAGAGAAAATTACGTTAATATCATAGTCAGATCGCTAACATCTCGGTTTATGAGACAGATGAGAGATGATTTTCAACGCCGATCACTAACCCACAATCAGTTTAATTAATCCATCAATAAAGCGATCACGATCTATAGGTAAGATTTCTCGACCATGGAGAATCTCTTGAACGATCCCGTAATGAACCATGCTTCCAACAAAAAATCTAGCCGTGACGTCCGGATCGGCGACTTTGAGATCGGGATGTTGAGTCAGTAAATAACTCAGCTTTTCCAGAATGGGCAGTTCAAAATTTCGCACAAAGGTCTGCGCCAAATCGGGAAACCGTCCCGACTCGCCAATCATTAAACGGAATAAGCTCAAGAGCGGTTGCTCACCCGAAAATTTATCGAGAAAGTCGATCGCGATGAGTTTTAGACTGTCGTGGATCGGGTGATGGAGAAAGCGTGCCTCATCCAAGATGCGATCGCTCTGACTCATTTGTTGAATCAGCGCCGCAAACAACCCTTTCTTACCTTGAAAGTAGCTGTAGAGCGTGGGCTTTGAGACCCCTGCCGCGACCGCAATCCGATCCATACTGGCTGCTGCATAGCCGCACGCTATAAACTCTTGCATTGCGCCTGCCAGGATGGCTTCGGCTTTATCAGCCGCTTTTTGTTTGGGGGATTTAGGGGAATTCATGAGTCAGCATTGACAGTTTAATATTGGTTTACTACACTGTCTAGTAACTTTACTATACCGTTTAGTAAAAACAACTACAAGTTAAAGCCATGATAAAAACCGATGTTTTGATTGTTGGGGCAGGGCCAACCGGGCTTTCCCTTGCCTGTCAGTTGGTGCGATACGGCATTGACTTTGTAATTATTGAGAAAAATGCAGGTGTGACCCTACATTCCAAAGCGATCGGCGTGCAAGCGCGGACGTTGGAAATTTATGAACAACTGGGTGTGGCAAAGCAAGCGATTGATCGCGGTCAAATTGCTGGCAAAATTCGGATTATCGCTAACGGAAAAGTACGTGGGCAGGTCGATCTTTCCGATATGGGTCAAGATTTAAGTCCTTACCCCTATTTATTTGTGCTGGAGCAAAGCAAGAATGAGCAGTTGCTGTACGACTATCTGCAAAGCCATCAGCAAGTAGTGCAATGGCAGACAGAACTCGAACATTTCACCCAAAATGGGGCAGGTGTAACCGCACAAGTCAGGATGGCGGAAGGTCGATTGGAAACGATTGTTGCCAAATATCTGGTCGGTTGTGATGGGGTCAGAAGTCCAGTCAGACAAGCGCTTGAATTATCTTTTGAGGGAAGTACTTTAGAGCGTTTGTATTATGTTGTTGATGCCCAGATCGACTGGGAGTTCAGCGCTGATGCTGGCTACGGTTGTATATCACGCGATTCATTAACCTTTTTCTTCCCGATGGCGGGCGCAAAGCGATACCGAATTGTCGGGACGTTTCCGGAAGGATTCGACCAGAACATTGGGGAAATTTTGTATGAAACGATTGAGCAGCGCATCCAGGAAGATACCAAACTGGCCCTCGATATATCAAGTGTTAAATGGTTCTCGGTTTATAAAGTTAACACTCGTGCTGTCAATCAGTTTTCCGTGGGACGTTGCTTCGTCGCAGGCGACGCAGCCCATGTTCATTCTCCTGCTGGTGGGCAAGGCATGAATACAGGGATTCAAGACGTTTATAATCTGGCCTGGAAAATGGCCTTTGTCATTAGAGGATACGCTAGTGTAAAACTGTTAGAGACTTATAACGAGGAGCGGCTGCCAAACGCACAAAGACTTTTGGAAACCACTGATCGGGCTTTTAATATACTGGTCGGATCGAACTGGTTCTACAGTTTTATGCGAATGAACATTTTACCGTTAGTCGCAAAATATGCGATAGGGCGGGATTTCGTCGGAAAGAATATTTTCTCAGCAATTTCCCAAATTCGCATCAATTACCGCAATGGGACCTTAAGCAATCACACTAATGATGCCGATTTTAAGGTCAAAGCTGGAGACCGAATGCCATATTTCTTGGTTGATCTTAAGAGTATTTACGAGCAACTTTATGTGCCCAAATTCCATTTACTGGATTTCTCCAATGGCGTACAGAGTCGCCTGGATTTGCAGCGTGAACTTGGAAATAAATACGATCATTTAATCGACTTTCAGTGTATTCCCCTCGTCCCAAAGATTGCCGAGATTTTCGGCACAAATCAGCCATTTAAGCTGCTACTGCGACCCGACAATTATGTTGGGTTGATCGCCCCAGAAATTTCCTCAGTCAATCTCGAAACCTATATGAATGAGGCTTTAGGATAGGCTTGACATCCCACGACTGGAAGAAATCAATGACTGAATCACTCAATCGTTACAATAGTTGAATTCTCTACTGGACATCGCAAATCAGAATCTTATGACCTTAACAAAACCTGATTCCCGATCGACCGAGGAACTTATTCAACTTGCATTAACTGCTCCAGAGGAAGACGATGACGGTGACGATCGTTGGGATTCTATTTGGCTGTTGCGTTACCGAGGGACTCGTGATGTGCTCGATCGAGCAATTGCGCTGACCGAAAGTAACAATTCAGAAGAACGTACGATCGGCATCCAGATTTTGGGTCAGTTGGGGATTCCTGATCGGACCTTCCCTGATGAATGCTTGACAACGTTAATTGGATTACTAAAGCATGAAATTGATCCATTGATATTGCAAAGTATTGGGATTGCATTGGGTCATCTGAACGACGCGCGCGCGATCGAACCGCAGCTTAAGTTTTGTTTGCATCCCGATTGGGAAGTTCGCTATGGGGTTGTTTTGAGTATGAATGGTCATAATGATAAGCGGGCGATCGCTGCATTGATTAAGCTATCGGGAGATGACCATCCTCAAGTTCGCAATTGGGCTACCTTTGGTTTAGGAAGTTTGCTTGAAGTAGATACGCCAGAAATTCGAGAAGCGCTCTATCAAAGGTTCTTACTTGAGGATCCGACCGGTGAAGAAACCGCCGAGATCCAGGGTGAAGCATTAGTCGGATTAGCGAGTCGTCAAGATGAACGAATTTTGCCAAAATTAATGGAGCAGCTTATGTCTGAAAATCTGAGTGTTCTTGAAATCGAAGCGGCAGAGAAACTCGCGAATCCACAGTTACTTTCAGCACTCTTGCAAGTGAAAACTTGGTGTGAGCCGACCGGGTATTTTGCTGAAACCCTTGCCGCTGCGATCGTTGCTTGTACACCTAAGTAGTATAAGTATTGCGACGGGTGGCATACACTGATGAGTCTCATCAAATTAGAGAATCACCATGAATCACAACGACGCAAACCAAAAAATTACAACGATCTTCAACTCGGCGGCGGATTACTTTGATGCACCCGCACTGTCGTTTTGGAATCGCTTTGGACAACGGACGATCGATCGTTTAAACCTTCAGGTGGGCGATCGAGTTTTAGATGTCTGTTGTGGAACGGGAGCCTCCGCTATTCCATCGGCTGAAAAGGTTGGAGTGACGAGATCGGTTCTGGGTGTGGATCTAGCAGATAGCTTACTAGAATTAGGTCGAAAAAAGGCGGGTCAGAAAGGACTGCAAAACATTGAGTTTCGGTGTGGTGATTTTAGTCAATTAGCGTTACCCGACGAAAGTTTTGATGCGGTTGTTTGTGTCTTTGGAATCTTCTTTTTACCTGATATGGAAGCAGCGATCGCTGAACTCTGGCGGATGCTACGTCCAGGAGGCCAACTCGCCATTACGTCCTGGGGAAAACGAGTTTTTGAACCCGCCAATACCACCTTCTGGAATACAATCGAAGCCGAACGTCCCGAACTCTATAAGCAATTCACTCCGTGGTATCGTATCGGCGATTCAGAGTCGCTCAAAGCCTTGTTAGAGTCTGGCGGCGCAACTCAGGTCGAAGTCATCGCAGAAACCGATCGGCATCCCTTAGCTACGCCAGAAGATTGGTGGACAATGGCGATGGGTGGCGGGCTACGCGGAATAATCGACCAATTCGATGCTGATTCTCAAGCTCGCCTGAGAGATATCAACCTTGATTTTTTACAAACGCATCACATTCACGAACTCGATTCCGATGTTCTGTATGCGATCGCCAAAAAGTAATGGGTGTACTGATACCGATCGACCAGTGATTACGAGGAGGGTTACTTTTTATGAGAGTTGTCACCTCAGCGAGAGCGATCGGTTAGGTCAATTTCTGCTATCATGAAAAAAACAGTGATTTTCATGTCTTATGATAAAACTCAATAGAATCCACTCTCTGACCGAGTTTCAACGCAATACAAAAGAATTCGTAGAGCAGGCAAAGACGACGCAGCATCCGCTGGTGCTGACGGTGAAGGGAAAAGCTGAATTAGTGATTCAAGATGCACAGGCTTACCAGGCATTGTTAGATCGGTTAGAAATTGCCGAAACAAGTGCTGGAATTCTGAAGAGCATCGAAGAGTTTGGACAGGGGAAGGGTGTATCCCTTCAAACTGCAATGAACCAGTTACGGCAGCAGTATGGTTTATCAGATTAGCTTGTCACCGACCGAGAATGCCGCTAGGAGTGCCTGCACATACACCTAAAAACCCTCGCAGCACTCGAATGATTGCGAGGGTTTTAGTCTCTTAAGACCGATCGCTAGGAGTTCTCCTCGCTCGACGGGATGGAGACCGTTGGATCATTTGCTGCTGAGGTTTGAGGAATAGGGTGCCCTGTCGTCGTTCGCGGTCGCCCTGCCACCAGAGATTAAACCAGCCAACGGCTAGGTCAAGAATATGGATTCGGACACCCAGCAAGGATTTGGGCTGGTTATCACAATCTTGCAAGAGTTGGGATACGATCGCCCGGTCATCTAAATAGATAAAATCACCGATCGGTCGCCCCATTACCGCATCTGTGCCCAACAGGATGAAACACGCTTGACTGCATTCTTGAATCGATCGATCGTCGTTGAGAATGAGAATAAAATCTTGAGAATGATCAAGCCAAAATCGCCTTTGGAAATTGGCTTGAATGAGAGCAGAGCCGATATTACGGTCTTCTGTGACATCTTGAGCTGTAATCAATAGATGAGGGTCGTCCATCCAGTGGAAATGAATTTGAATCCAGCGAGTGTGGCCGTCACCGTCCAGAATACGGTAAGGCCGAAGCCCGATATCAGGTTCTGGGTATTCAATATCGGTAAAGAAATCACGGACAAACTCGACATCATGAGGATGAATCGCCTGTAAAAAGGACTCTAGACGGCCATCGAACTGGTTGAGATGAAGTCCATGGATGGTTGCCTGGGCTTCAGTCCAGATGAACGATCGAAGTCTTGGGTTCCAAATAGACAACCCAAAGGGTATTGAACTTAATGCAAAGCTCAATAGGTCAAGATTAAACATAGGATTCATGGATTGATTCTCCAGAATATAGAAAAGTCTAAAAGTGCGCTCTTCCTAATGAGCGTCTAGTTGGGACAAAACGTAGCTGGCAATCTTAGACCGTAAGAACCCTGATTCGATATGGATGCGAAAACTAAATTGAGTAAAGTGTACAAGTAGTCGTTGGTAATGCAGTATGTGAAAGATGCGTCCAGCGAAGTCTATTCCA
>JAYVVL010000015.1:0-6666 GCA_043787035.1 Synechococcales cyanobacterium | reverse complement strand
CGGCGGTGCTTAAAACAAACCATTCGCGATCGTCTTGGTTGACTTGAATGGTTAGGTGAGGATGCGCTAGCGCAATGTCATGAATGCACTGTTGGATTTTTTTTAGATGTTGCTTAAGGGTTTGACCACTGGTGCGGCGGGATTCCCAGGTTTTGAATAAATTGTTGACCTGCACAGTGGTTCCAGGTGCGATCGCCACTTCCTGCAATTCGGGATCTCGCAAGGCGTTAGAGTAGACAGCGTGCCAACCCGATCGAATCTCTGTGAGCAGGTCTTGGGTACTGCTAAAGAGTTCTAAATCGGCTACTTGGGTCATACTGTGCAGCGCTTCACCTCGGAAGCCCAACGTGTTTATTTTTGACAGATCATCTGAATATAAAATCTTACTTGTACAGTGTGGCTTTGCAATAATTTTTAAATTCTCAAAACTAATTCCACTCCCATTGTCTGTAACTTGAATTTTCCATTGGTCAATCCAGATTGAAACTGTAATTCGGGTTGCCTTTGCGTCGATCGAATTTTCCATTAGTTCTCGTACCACTGATGCTGGCGAATCAATCACTTCGCCAGCAGCCATTCGATAAACAATGTCTTGAGAAAGCGATCGAATAGTTAACGTGTTATTCAAATCCTTCGTGTTATTCAAATCCTCGTTCAAATCAACCTCAACTGCACGGACTCCTCTAAGGGCGCGATCGTCACAGGCACCGGAATCAAATCCATTTCGGGCCGTATCCACTGAGCCTCATCCCGCATTAGCGCCTGTGCAGCCTGCAAAATTGGCCCTTCTAAGTCTCGCAAGTCATCCCGATTGCTGAGATACGCTTGGAGCGCTTCAAGAGGCGTAATCGTGCTGCCAATACCTAGTTCGGGGAGGCGCGATCGGGAGACTTGCGTGATTAAGTTGGCGCTAATGGTGTAGCTATGGGCCGATCGGAGGGCTTCATTGAGTCCAGAATCTTGAACCAAATCCACCTGCTCCCGGCGAATGTGATAAATCACGCGCACCACTGCATCCTGAATTTCTGCGCGGTGAATGGCCGTAAGCAAATCTTCTTGGGGAACCGTGGACTCACAAAGATTGATTTCTACTGTCCTGAAGGCACGCGCTGGAACGGGGCAAAACTCATGACTAGCCTGCTCTACATCCACTTCAACGAGGACAAAACCCTTCGGTTCCGATTCTTCACTGAAGTCAACGCGTTCAATGCTACCGGGATAAAGCGTCAACGGTTTTTTACACAGGACTTGATGCTTATGCACATGACCCAGTGCAATGTAACTGAAACAGTCTCGGGTAATCAAATTCAATGGGACGGTGAACCCTTTACCGACTGCTAAAAACTTCTCTGCGCCATAGGTTGCAGTATCGGCCATGAGATGACCTAAGAGAATGGCGGGAAGTGTCGGATCGAGCTGCCGAATTTCTCCCTCTAGCGCAGTGCGCAGTCGATCGAGCAGTACGGCACTCACCTCCGTCATGGACAGTCCGTCTGTTTCCGATCGGGTCATCAGGGTCGATCGATTCAGCCAAGGCAATGTAAGAACTTGAACGTCACCGCCTGCGGTATGAATTCGATGGGTCGCCAGGGTATCCCCCACAATAATGTTGGGCACGAGAAGCGATCGATAAATCGATAGACTTGCTCCTCCGGCTCCTTGTTGATGCTGATCATGATTCCCGACCAGAAGCACCGTCGGAATTCCCGCCGCCACTAGCCGACAAAACTGCTGTGCAAATGCCTGCTGAAGGTAAGGCGCTGGCGTTGCGTCGGGAAAGGCATCTCCCCCAAACAACACCAAATCTACGGGTTCAGAAATAGCCCGATCGATACAGTGAGCCAAAGTCGCCACAAAATCCTCAAACCGCGTATTCAATCCTGTGATCGGGTTGAGATGTCCGTGAGTATAGCCACTACCCAAATGGATGTCAGAGAGGTGGAGAACTTTAACCATCGATCGCGCGCGTGGCTCCCGTTGTAAAACAATGTCTGTGAAGCAGTTTTATGAAACAATTTAGATTATAGCGAATACAAATGATCTTACGCGAAGGAGCCGATTTGTAATGACTTCTGAGATAAACCCTGAAATGAAAACGCAGTGGGATTGCATGTTGCAAAACGTAGGGCAGTGGGATGGATCGTTCACACGCTTTGCCCTAGATGGCACCCAAACCAGCGATATCTCCTCTCAATTAACCCTTGAAAATAAAGGCGACCATCGGGCCTGTCTGACACTCATTCGCGAATCGCCCGATCATCCCCAGCCCATGGTCTTGGAGTACTCCAGCATCAATCAAAGTACGTTATTTACAGATAGCGGCGCTTTTTCTCAAGGGTCCATGCAGTACGCTCCATTTTCGCAGTTTGGAGCAGAGTTTGGCCATATTTGCGGCGATAGAAGACTTCGCCTTGTCCAGCTTTTTACGACTGAAAGTAAGCCAGAATTTGTCACGCTGATCCGTGAAAAACGGGTTGGGACAGCCGCCGAATTTGCAGCTATTCTGACCGTGGACGATTTGCTGGGCACTTGGGAAGGCTCGGCCATAACGGTGTATCCCGATTTACGCAATCCTGACCGGTTTACGTCCACTTTGACCATTGCGAAAACGGACGCCCAAACTGTTGAACAATCGCTGACGTTTGCGGGTCGGACGATCGCCTCTAAGGGACGTCTTCAGGGCCAGAGTCTTTTCTTTGAGGGCGGTCCTGTCACAACTCAAGTGTTAAGACTGCCCGATCGCGCGTCAGTCAGTTTCCCGGTCGAAGTCCCCAAAGGAATGCCATTTTTCCTCGAATGTGGCTGGATGCCCGAACCTACCGTTCGTCACCGACTCATCCGGGCCTACGACAAACACGGCGGTTGGGTCAGCTTTACTCAGGTAATTGAACGAAAAATTTAGGGTTGAGTCAAGTTACAGTCGAGTGCCCAAAGACGACCGCGCCATTTTGTCCGCCAAACCCAAAGCTGAGGCAAAGTACATGACGCACCACACTCGATCGCGCTTCACGCACCCAATCGATCGTGTCATATTCAGGATTTTGTAATCCGACGCAGGGGGGAAGTGTTTGGTACTGAAGGGCTTTAAGACAGATCACGGCACCGATCGCGCCGGAGGCTCCGAGGGTATGACCCGTTGCGCCTTTTGTTGAACTAATTGCCGCGTTGGGAAACTCTGTTTTGAAAAGCTGGGCTTCGCGGGCGTCATTGAGGCGGGTTGCGGTGCCGTGGGCATGGATGAACTGAATCTGGTCTGGCCTTAGATGAGCTTGGTGTAGGCAAAGCGCGATCGATTGGGCTGCTTCTTTTCCTGTGGGTTCGGGAGCGCTAAGGTGGTAGGCATCAGCCGTCAGTCCGATACCTAAAACTTGGCCATAGGATTTGGCATGACGAGCTTGTGCCGTGCTTTCTCGCTCTAGGATCATGACCGCGCCCCCTTCCCCAAGGACAAACCCATCGCGATGACGATCAAACGGTCGTGCGTGCGTGCGGGCCAATGCGCCCATTCGGCGAAAGCCGGCTAAGGTCAGCGGCGTGATGGGGGCTTCGATGGCTCCGACCAAGACCCGATCGCAGTATCCCGATTCAATTAGCCGAAACCCTTGGGCGATCGCGGTGATTCCCGTTGCGCAGGCATTCATGGGCGCATGAACTTCAGCTTTGCTGCCGATGAGTCGGGCGGTTAATGTTGCGGCGCGATGGGGAAGGCTCGTTTCCCACTGGGTGAAGATTGGATTGGGGAGATTTAAAAAATCGTCTCTCATAAACTGTTCCCAGAACTGCTGGTTTCCCCGACTGGACCCAAGAACAACAGCACAATCTAACTGCGGCACATCTAAGTTTGCATCACTGAGAACGGATGGAATAAGGGTCTGAACTAATATTTCTAGGGTTTGGGGGACGGATGATTCTCCAATTAGGGCGATTGGCTGGGGCGATTGCTCCGGAAAAGGCTGGTGCTGACGGATGCCCGATCGTCCCATCAAAAGACTGCGCCAAGTGGACTCTAATCCTCCCAACGCAGTCTGGCAGCTTATTCCAGTCACAACAACGGTCATCAAGCGGTTCTTTGTCCCTATTTCCGATTTTTTAGGTTTTCGAGACCCTGAGTCACCCGCGCAGAATCAATCCGATCGCCCTGTTGAATCTTGTCCACAACGTCCATGCCTTGGGTCACGGTGCCAAAGACTGCATATTTTCCGTCTAAGGAACTCAAATCCGTCAGGGTGACATAGAACTGAGATGAAGCAGAATCGGGATCTTCCGATCGCGCCATCGACAAAACGCCGCGCGTATGGCGAAGCTTAGGTTTCTCGCTGCTGATATTGGCCATATCAAAGGTTTTCCCATAGATCATCTTGCCATCGTTAGCCTTGATTTCGAGAGGAATCGATCGTTCTCTGCGAGTAGCCGGATCGACATAACCGCCCGTTCCTAGCCGTTCAATAGGCACATTCGGATCGTGGCCTTGAGGATCGCCCCCTTGAACCACAAAGGGCTGAGGCTGACGAATCACTCGGTGAAAGACCAGACCGTCATAAACCTTCTTATCAACGAGATCGACAAAATTTCCAGCGGTGATCGGTGCGTTGGCCCCGTCAATATCTAAGGTGATCGCAGTCCCTTTGACCGTCATGACAACGGTGGCTTTTCCTTCTAAACGCGCCAGGTTAGGGTAAAGCTTAGCGGCTTCACTTGTTGCTCCATCACTCACTTTGAGATCATTTGCGGAGGCCGTTGTCGGGCTTGCTGATGCACTCGGGGTGGGTGACATGGGCGACGCGACGGGCGATGAGGATGAACCAACGCTTGCATTTGAGGTGTCGTTTTGCGTACATCCCGTGGTGGTAATGACTGCTATGGCGAGAGTCGCCATCAGCCAGATTCGGAGTTGACGGAATTGAAAGGAGTTGCACATCGAAAAATTGCCGTTTTGAAGAGTGAGCCAAGGTTTATTCTACGCAGAATTCTCAAAAATGCCTGGACGATTTGGAGGCGCTCTTTAAAGACCTTCTAGGGGCACACCCAGGAAACGAACCAATTCAGCCGCTTGAGTCTCTAGGCTAGACAGAGAGATAGGCTGCCCGATACGGGTCAACGGGATATCACGCATTCCTTTGACTCGCAGATAAATCGATCGCTTAGGATTAAGTCCTTCTTTAAGGTTCACCTTAACGGCTTGGATGTCTTCCAGTTTGCAGTTCAGGTTAATTTGGCGATTTTTACCTGGAAACCCCCATCTAAAAATCGTTACTTGCTTGCTTTCCTTATCAAATTCGTTGTAGCCTCCGCCCAAGTCCCACTGGATCACGAGCCAGAGGTAGAGGGCGAGAAAGACGCCAGCCGTCCCATAGAGTCCCATGACTAAGCCTTGGGGAAGAAAATTGAGCTGGGTCGGCGTTGCAAAGGGGAGCAGATTGACGTGGGTGTAACTGGAAATACTGGACAGGAGAAATCCGCCGCCCCCTAGGGTGACGATCGTGGCCCAGAAGTAGTTGCTCAGGCGACGCGATCCTAGGATTTCCTGCCTAAAAACCTGTTGTCCCTTTTGGGTGGCGGGTGAAGGGGTCATAAGTCACTTACCAAATAATGCGGGTCATTACCTCCTATTGTATGCGCGAGTGGGGACGGTGAATGCGAGGGTGGATTTGATCGATCGATTTGGCTATAAGATCCAGCATAAATACTCATTGACTTTCCAGAATCACTCTGGCTCACGGACCTACACAAATTTCTTTATCTGAGAATGCTTGTAAAGGTTTGTAAAAAAACTGATATCCCGTATGATGATTAGAGCATTCGCGTTCACTTCAGAAATTCATTCTTTTAGTAACCATTAGGGGTTTTATTCATGACCATTGCAATGGGGCGTGCGCCAGAGCGGGGCATTTTTGATGCACTCGACGATTGGCTAAAGCGCGATCGTTTTGTTTTTGTAGGCTGGTCTGGGATTTTGCTGTTCCCTTGCGCATTCATGGCGCTAGGCGGCTGGTTCACAGGTACAACCTTTGTGACCTCGTGGTATACCCACGGGCTAGCTTCTTCCTACTTGGAAGGCTGTAACTTCTTGACGTCCGCTATCTCGACACCTGCTGACAGCATGGGGCACTCCTTGCTACTGCTTTGGGGACCTGAAGCTCAAGGAAACTTCACGCGTTGGTGCCAAGTCGGCGGCCTTTGGGCATTCGTCGCACTCCACGGTGCATTCGGTTTGATCGGCTTCTGCCTGCGTCAGCTTGAAATTGCTCGTTTGGTCGGGATCCGTCCTTACAATGCGATCGCCTTCACGGGTCCTATTGCAGTATTCGTTTCGGTCTTCTTAATCTACCCCTTGGGTCAGTCAAGCTGGTTCTTTGCACCAAGCTTTGGTGTAGCTGGGATCTTCCGATTTATTCTGTTTATCCAAGGCTTCCACAACTACACCCTCAACCCCTTTCACATGATGGGCGTTGCAGGTATCTTGGGCGGCGCACTGCTGTGTGCAATCCACGGTGCGACGGTCGAAAACACCTTGTTTGACGACACTGAAGGCGGTTCTAACACCTTCTTGGCGTTCAACCCCACTCAGTCTGAAGAAACCTATTCCATGGTAACGGCGAACCGTTTCTGGTCTCAGATCTTCGGAATTGCATTCTCCAACAAGCGTTGGTTGCACTTCTTCATGTT
>JAYVVL010000014.1:0-17496 GCA_043787035.1 Synechococcales cyanobacterium | reverse complement strand
GCGAGGATAATCCTGTGGTTGATTCAAGTAGTGATTTTGCCAGTGGTGCCACTGAGGATGATGGGGAGGAAGGTTGTAGAGCGGAATGACGGCAGCGGGGGCGATCGGATCGTCGAGGAGGGCATTTTGCACTATGCGAACAGGAAGACCGCGAGGTTGGCAGGAGTGCTCAAGACACAGGGCGGCAGCCATGCCGACGGCTTGACCGATCGCTAAAACAATCGGTTGCAAACGGGTTGCTCCGTTGGCCATGTGGGTTACTGAGATGTTTTTTTCGCAGGCAAAGAATCCGTCAATTTGGTCTGGAATCAGCGCGGTGTAGGGAATAGTGAATGGCGTTCCGGTCCAACGGCCTCCCCATTCGATCGATTTTGGCGTGAGGGTGATGTCGCCGCTAGGATAGTGATGGTCGTTAGCGTAGTTGCCAATGGCAATTGAGGTGCAGCCGGATTGAGGCTGATCTGCATCACCCTTTTGGGGATAAAACGGCAGCGGCGCGGTGGTGTGGTCTAGAGGGAGAAGATCTTGCTCACGGACCGTGGTGAGGCCGATGATCCGACGGCTTTCGCGGTGGTAAGGATGGAGGGCGAGGGCAGGATGAAGGCGGGTAGGCGTTTCAGGAAAGACGTCGGTTGCGAGTCCGTAGCGCGGTCCCAGTTTGGTCTGGATAAAGTGGGCAAAGGCTAAACTATGGCGTTGGGCTTCGAGGCCGAAGGCGGTGCGCTGGGCGCTGCTGTGGATGACGCGATCGATGCCTTCACCATAGTCGTTGCCGGAAATAGGCCAGTTGATCATGAATCGATCGCCCGGTAGGCGACCATAGTTCAGAAATTTTTCGCCGCCGTAGGTCTCCCAAGCGGTTTCAAACAACGACAAATCCGCGTGTTTGGGGCAGGGAATCGTCGGCGCGCGATGGCCCTCTCCGTAGTCTTGAAGGATGACGACCCAGGTGGGGACTTGGATGGGGTAGCGATGCATCCAAGCCTGAAACGTACTGGGGGCGCTGGGTTCGTTGAATTTGTCGTGGAGTTCCCAGCCCCAACGGTGCGGAATGTCGCCGAGGGGCAGCAGGTCGCCGAGTTCGGTGGCATCGATGGTGATTTGGGCGGTGATTTGGTAGTCTTCGGTCGTGACGCCGAGGATTTGGGGGCCGTTGCGTTGGACCGATCGCGGTGTTTGGTGGGCGATCCAGGTCAGGTTCGGTAAATCCTGTACCCAGTTCTGAAAGATTTCGGCTCCAATTCGAGGTTCATAGGTGAAGAAACTGACCCAGGCATTATCGAGTCCGCCTGGTTGGCGAGTTTCTAGCTCCCGCAAAAATTGTCCCCAAATACCCGTTTGCCAGGAGAGCAGTTCATTGCCATCGGGCGCGGCGACCCCTGCGGAGGTGAGCATTCCCCCAAGCCATTCAAACTCGCTGATGAGAAGGACGTTTGCGCCCCGACGAGCCGCTTGGATGGCGGCGGCGGTTCCGCTAGTGGTGCCGCCGATGACGAGAATTTCGGTCGTGAGGGATTGCATAACGGTTGAGGTTGAGATCGATCGTAGTTTAGGGCGATATTCAAGCAAGGTGTAGGATAAACCTTATTTCAACGTTGATTTCTGACGCATTCTTATGACCCATCCTAAGGTTTACATTATTGGCGCGGGTCCAGGAGACCCGGATCTTCTCACCGTCAAAGCCGCACGGTTGCTTGCGTGTGCCGACCTCGTGCTCTACACCGATTCCCTCATCCCTCCTGCCATCCTTCACGGCGTCCCGACAAGAGCCAAAATCATTCCCGCTGCCGATAAACATCTAGATGAACTGCTACAAATTTTGGTTTCTGCCGCCCGATTGCACCGCACGGTCATCCGGCTTCATGACGGCGATCCCAGCCTCTACGGGGCCATTCAAGAACAAATGCAGGGCTTGCTGGAGGCAGGAATTGACTTTGAAATCATCCCTGGCATCAGCGCCTATCAGCTTGCCGCCGCCAAACTTCGAGTCGAACTCACACGCCCCAAAACCCTCCAGACGATTATTCTCACCCGGATCAGTGGCAGAACCGAAGTCCCTGAATCTCAAGATCTTGCGACCCTAGCCGCCACTCGATCGAGCCTTTGTCTCTACCTCAGCGCCAAACATCTCACTAGTGCCCAAGCCAAACTGCTCCAGCACTATCCTCCGGAAACCCCGGTGGCCATTTGCTTTCACCTCGGATGGCCGGACGAACGGATTATCCTGACGCCCCTTCAGGGTCTTGCCGAAACCAATGCCCACGAAGGACTAGTTCGATCGACATTGTACTTAATTAGCCCTGCACTGACCGCGCCGACTGTGCCTCAAGAGTATGACTATGCTGG
Organism: Synechococcales cyanobacterium; assembly: GCA_043787035.1. Lineage (GTDB taxonomy): Bacteria > Cyanobacteriota > Cyanobacteriia > Leptolyngbyales > Leptolyngbyaceae > JAAFJU01. The sequence continues at coordinate 15,150 of JAYVVL010000014.1, read as the reverse complement.
GCGAAAAATTACGATTCCTGACGACGCGTCCCGTCTTTACAATCGCGATCATACCCGCTGGCTCAAACCCTAAAAAACTGATCTCTAGAGTCACTAGAAAGCGGTTTTAGCCGGGTGACATGGCTTTATACAAACCAATATGAACCAACATAAATCTCTCAGACTTATCGCAGCGTTTGCAGACGGGCTTGATAAACTTTTGCGTCTGAGCCATCCTTACCAGAGGCTGGCGATCGTTGGATTTGGCGATTGAGTTCAGAAATGCGATCCTTAGTGTTAGGGTGCGTATTTAGAAACGCTGGCGTACTGGAAGCGTTTCTCAGCAGTTTTTGCATGAAATTGACCATTTCTGGCTGAGCATATCTTGCACGAGTTAGGTTAACTAAGCCCCGACGATCGGCATCAAACTCATCTCGACGGCTGTGGGGACGACGCAAGGCCAGCTCTACCCCCAGGTTAACGGCTTGACTCTTGCCTAATCCGGCTGCCCCTAAAATCCCTTGAGCAATAGCCGCTTCTCTCATTTGTTTCATGGCATGTTTTCCGGTGATGTGGCCGATTTCATGACCGATTACACTGGCAACTTGCGCTTCGTTATCCGCAATTTTCAGCAGGCCCGAATTTATGTAGACAAACCCGCCCATTGTTGCAAAGGCATTGACCTGATCGCTATCCACCACTTGGAAGGTATAGGGAAGATTGGGACGTTCGCTCTGTGCGGCTAGACGTTGACCGATTTGGTTAACGTAATCGTTCACGGCCTGATTGCGCAACAGTCGAACGTTACCTTCTAGAATCTGATCATTAATTTGCTTGCCCAAATCCACTTCTTGACGTTCATTCATGCTGCTCAACTGCACGACCTGCACTCCTTGTCTAAGCAAATCTATCCAACTAAACGCGTAGGAAGTGGCAGACTGCGACAGAACTAAGACGATCGCCGCTGAAAGTGAGAGCAATGGATAGAACCAAGGACGGCGGGAGCTAGTGCGCAAAGCAAGTTTCATGAAAATCCTCGTGGGTAAAGTTAGGGTTGTAAGAGGTTGATATGGGATATCCCTATATATTGTTCGCCATAGATTATTTATCTCAGCGGGTCTCATGTGGGTTTTGACGCAGAACCTATTTAATAAGTTTCCCCGATCGTTTCTAAACTATGGAATCTGACGCGTAAATAATGATCGTGCGCCGCCCATGGTACTCTGACGAATGGCAATTTTGAAGCGTATGTAGTCTTCGAGAGGGGTGAGGTATGGCGTTTTTAGATTCAAAGGGTCGGCTGTTCGGAAAAATCAGCATTCTGGATGCAGGAGCAGCGGCCATTGTGATGATGGTCATTGCAGGACTTCTGATTTTGCCTGGGAATACCTCTTCGGCCCAACAAGGCAGTGCGATCGAAATGGATGTGATCGTTCGAGGGCTAAATGCCCTTGCGCCCAAAGAAATGCTGAAACCGGGTGAAAAAATTAACATCATCATTCGGAATGAGCCTTCAGGGTCCGTTGATCTCAAAAGCGTCGAGTTTCTCCCTCGCAACCTCGCCATTCCTCAACCAGATGGATCAGTGAAAGCTCTGCCTGACCCTCGCCCCGAAAGCCGATTCTCGAATGACCTCACCATGACCCTCACTGGAAACGCAAAAATCGGCGACGACGGCGGCATTATCTTTGGCAATAAAAAGGTCAAGATTGGCACAACCATGGAGCTAGAAGGCAAACAATACAACTTCAGCAGTACCGTGGTCGCCGTTCGCAACAAGTAACTCGTCTAAACCATTCGCCCTCGCCTCTTCGGATCCTCTTTATCCCCACCCCATGTCTACCGAACTCCCATCAACTGAACACGCCTCGACTGAATTTTCCTCTACGATTAGCTCTGAGACTGAAACCCGCGCGCCTCTCAAACAAGGCGATCGCATTGAATTGGTGTTGACTGACCTGAATGACAGTGGCGATGGCGTCGGACGGTTTCGGGATCTAGTTATTTTTGTGCCGGATACCGTTCCGGGCGATCGCGTGGTGGCCCGTCTGACGCAGGTCAAGCCGAAGTATGCTAGCGCCGTCTTAGAAGGCGTTTTGGAAGAGTCGGAGTTTCGTGAGCGACCTCGATGCATTGTGGCCGATAAATGTGGCGGGTGTCAGTGGCAGCATGTCGCCTATCACTATCAACTCGAAACGAAGTGGAATCAGGTGTTTCAGGCGCTGGTTCGCATTGGCGGATTTGACTCGCTTCAAGACAATCGCGGGCTAATTAATGAGGTCTTTAATGTTAGCGAACCTTATAGCTATCGGAATAAAGTCACCTATCCGCTTAGCATTGCCGAACGCAATAAACCTGAGGCAAAATTTCGCGATCCCATGCGATCGATCGTCCATGGTCAGGTCGTGGCGGGTTATTTTCAGAAGGGATCGCATAGTCTGGTGAACTTGAATCAATGTCCGGTTCAAGACGACCGATTTAACATTATGCTCTCTGAAATCAAGAAAGATATCGGTAAGCGGAAATGGGCGATTTATGATGAGAAAACGCACCAAGGCAATGTGCGTCACATCTCATTCCGGGTCGGGCGGCGGACGGGGGAACTGCTGCTGACGATCGTCGCTAAAGATCGCAAAATGCATGATCTGTGGCAGCAGTGTAGTGAGTGGATGCAGCGCTTTGGTCTTGTGGGTGTGTGTCTCAATATCAATACTGAAAAGGGAAATGTGATTCTGGGTCCGGAAACCTTTTGCATTGTTGGACGGGGTTATTTGGAAGAGCGATTTGCGGATTTGAAGTTTCAAGTTCGTCCGGATACTTTTTTCCAGGTCTATACCGAACAAGCCGAAGCGCTGCTTAAAGAGGTCCAACGCGAACTTCAACTCACCGGAACCGAAACGATCGTTGATGCCTACTGTGGAATCGGGACGCTCAGTTTACCGTTGGCGAAGCAGGCGAAGTCTGTAGTGGGCATTGAGATTCAACAAAGTGCGACCGAACAAGCCGCTGCGAACGCTGAACGCAATGAGATTACCAACGTGGAGTTTCTAACCGGCAGTGTGGAAACGTTGCTTGCCACCCTTGATTTTACGCCCGATGTTGTGGTACTTGATCCGCCTCGCAAAGGCTGTGAACGCAGAGTTCTCGATACGCTATTGGGCATGTATCCGGAGCGGATTGTGTACGTAAGCTGCAATCCGTCCACGTTGGCGCGGGATTTAAAAATCCTGTGCGCAAACGATCAGTATCAGCTCACCCGAGTCCAGCCTGCTGACTTTTTCCCTCAGACCTCTCATGTTGAGGCGGCTGCGTTTCTGGTGAGGACGACGTGACTCCTGTCGCGTGACAAGTGCGCCAACTTGTGAGATAACCCATCACGTACCTCTCGATCGAATACTTCCTATGGATATTAAAACGCTCATTCGGGATATTCCCGATTTTCCTCAAGAAGGAATTATTTTCCGAGATATCACCACGCTGCTCAAAGATGCGGCTGGGTTTAAAGCGACGATCGATGCCATGGTGGAAAAATGTGCTCATTTGAAACCCGACTACCTGATTGGCATGGAGTCTCGGGGCTTCATCTTTGCGGCACCGATGGCCGTGCAGATGAATGCTGGCTTTATCCCTGTGCGCAAACCGGGCAAGCTTCCGGCGACGACTCACTCGGTTGATTATGCCTTGGAGTACGGCACCGATCGCTTAGAAATCCATCAAGATGCGATTCCAGCGGGTTCGCGAGTTTTGATCGTCGATGATGTAATTGCAACGGGTGGAACGGCAGCGGCGACGGCGCAGCTCGTGGAAATGGCAGGCGGTGAACTAGTTGGGTTTGCATTTTTGAGTGAGCTGACGTTCCTAGGTGGGCGATCGAAGTTGCCGAATGTTCCGGTGATTAATTTGATCGAGTATTAATTTGCGGGGCATTAATGTGTGGGGTATTGATTTGCAGTACCCTAATCTATAGATACAGCCTCCATTGGTAGATAGATTGATGGGGAATTTGAAATGGTTGTCTTGAGGGATGAGTCATGTCTGTCTTCCAAACCACTTGGCGCGATCGCCTGAGCGCTCTGTTCTTTAGCGAAACGTCCCAATATGTGGTTCGACGGGTGCTTCAAGCCTTAGTCACCATCGTAATGGCATCGGGACTGTGTTTTCTGGTGATTCAACTCGCACCGGGTGACTTTCTCGACACCCTCAAGGAAAATCCAAAAATCTCCCCTACTCGCATCGCCGAACTCAAAGAGCAGTTTGGGCTGGATAAATCCTGGACCGAACAATATGTCCGCTGGCTTTGGCGGATTGTGACCCAGGGTGATTTTGGGGAAAGTTTTGTCTACAACCGATCGGTGGTTTCATTGCTGTGGGAGCGGGTTCCGGCGACGCTGTTGCTATCATTGAGTTCGCTGGTGCTGACCTGGGCGATCGCGTTACCCCTCGGAATTGTGGCGGCGGTTAATCGATCGAAGACGGTAGATAAAGTCATCGGGTTTTTGAGCTATGTGGGGCAGGCATTGCCGAGTTTGATTGCGGGATTGTTGTTGCTGGTGTTTGCGCAGCGGGTGTCACCATTGTTTCCAGTGGGGGATATGACGAGCATCGATCACGATGAGATGACGGGATTGGGGAAATTTTTCGACATTGGGTGGCACTTAATTTTGCCGACGATCGCGTTGAGTATTACGGGTTTTTCAGGATTGCAGCGGATCACGCGCGGGGAAATGCTGGATGTTTTGCGGCAGGATTATATCCAAACCGCTCGCGCCAAGGGATTGCCTGAGAATCGGGTGATTTATGTTCATGCGCTGCGCAATGCAATCAATCCGTTAATTACACTGCTAGGGTTTGAGTTTGCGAGTTTGCTAAGTGGAGCGTTTATTACCGAAAATTTTTTTAATTGGCCTGGACTCGGACGACTGATTTTGCAGTCGGTGCAGGCTCAGGATTTGTATTTGATTATGGCGAGTCTCATGCTGGGATCCATCATGCTGATTGTGGGAAACTTACTTGCAGATTTACTGCTGAAGTTTGTAGATCCCCGGATTAAGCTGGATGATTTGAAATAAGGTCCAACACAATAAATTTAAATTTTTAGCAAGGAATTCTTATGATTCAGTTTTGGTGCGTGGCTCGATCGAGAACCGATGGTCAATACTTAGTGGCCCGATCGGAGAATTCAGAACCGGGAAAGCCGCCCGATCGGTATCTACTCGTTTTTAAAGAACATGCAGATCTGTTGGGCTATCTGAATCGTCATGCCCCGGATCTCGCGGCCCAGTTTGCAATGGAATCCATCGCCCAGAGTAATCTTTCTGCCGTCTTATCCCGTTGGTCGTATCAAGGCATTGGCCTTGTCGAAGATCCCTGGCTTCCGATCGTTAGTTTTACAGTCATGGCTTAATGTGCCAATAAAAAACGCTAATAAATAACCCCATCTCAAACCCAATGTAAAAGAAGGGTTAAAGATGGGGCGTATCAAGAGATATTCAGTCCACTATCACTTACTGGCTACCACTAATGGGGAGGACTCACGGGCTAGTAACCGCAACAAACCCTAGGATGCAATGCGCTGTGGAACGCTAGCCCAAGAATGTTCAAACGGCTGAAACCGGTGGGAGGTTACGGCAGAACGATCGCCTTGGATGATTTCGATGCGAGAGGTGGGTTCTGCAACGGGTTGCGTTTTCAAGCTCATTTGAATCTGCTCAATCTGAACCATCAAACCCTGAAGCTGAAGTTGCAAGACATCCAGTTGTTGTGTGGCGCTCTGGTGTTCTGCGGTTTCTTCAGCCCAAGCGATCGCAGCGGGGGGGACCGGTTGACCCAATCGAGCAAAACTCAAGAACCCATGGGCTGCGTTCATTGGAGACGTTGCGGCTTGAGCGGTTGCCCGAGGCACTTTCACCGGCTGAACAGCCAGATTGGATGAATTCATCACAATGAAACCCTGAGCGATCGGTGCCGTTGCAACGACCATTGGCTGAGGAGCAGCGATCGAAACTGGAACAACCGCCTGAGCAAAGGACGGCGCAATCTGCACATGGGCGACCTGCCGTGAAGTGGCGACCTGTAAATGGGTTGCGACTTCAGGAGGAACCATTTGAATCGGAGATACCTCTTCATCTAAGAAGAACCTCAGCCCTGACCTCGTTAGGCTAGATTCTGAAAGCAGCGCATCTTGGAGTTGACGCTCCCGATTCTGAAAATTAGCTTGCGCATCCAGATACTGTTGTTCCACTAATTGAGCCTGCTTCTTAGAAGCGCCTACTCCAATCATTGTGGCGGTTGCGGTTCCCAAGGCAAGACTGGCTAGCCCCGACAACCCTAGGTAAGGGACCATAAAATCTTGAACCGTTGCATCGGTAATTCCGATACTTTTGCTGATTTGCACATCAACTTTTTCGGTGCCATAGACGGCGAGTGGGACTGCAAGGACGGCAAACACAGCGCCGGAAACAAATAGACTAGGAAGGACGACTTTTCCGAAAGTTCCAGACATAGGACGATGACTCTAGGTATCTTGAACAAAAAGCGATAAGTAGATGGAAATTTATCTCCTCCCATACATTACGGGTTTACCGCAATCGAATAGTATCAATCCCATGAAGAAACCTACCAAAATAGACAAGCTTATGTGAACTCTCTACAATGTATTTCTCAAGATAGACCTAAAATTACGGAGTTCTCTCTATTAAGGTAGATTAGTTCAGCGATCGATCTACGGGCAGTGGCGGAACATTAGGCTAATTGTACGGAAAAGTAGTGGGGAACTTAGAAGAGTTCCATAGTCGTCAATGTTTCATAGTCGTCAATGTTTCATAGTCGTTAATGTTTCATGTCATCAATGTCTCATAATTGGATGCCTCATGCTGCTTGGCGATCGCTTCAACCTCCTAAATCCTAATTTCTACGTGCTATGTCTAGATCGTCTCGTCTTCGCTATTTTGGGATGCGTCAACCACAAATAACACTATTGTCCTCGCTCTTATTTGTCCTTGCGGGCTTTGTGATGACGGTAGTGTTGTGGAGTTTGACGCCTATTTCTCTAGCCCAATCTCCTCAACTGTCCCATCGTCCCGCCCTGTGGGCACAACAACCCATGGAAAGCCAAAACTGGGTTCAGCCGCCTCTTGCCACACGCGGCGCAGATATTGTCGATAGCACCGGTCGATCGCTGTTACTCCGAGGCGTCAATTGGTTTGGCTTCGAGACGGAGGATCATGTGGCTCATGGACTCTGGAAGCGCAACTATAAGGAATTGATTACCCAAGTTAAAGACCTTGGCTATAACTTTATCCGCTTGCCCTACTCAGTTCAGCTTGTTCTTGGAAACGAGACCCGTGTAAAAGGGATAGATGTCAATCTAAACCCTGATCTAAATGGTAAAAGGCCCCTCGACGTCATGGATGCCATCATCCAAGAAGCTGGACGCCAAGGCATTATGATCCTGCTGGATAGTCACCGGCTTAATAACAAAACCATTCCTACGTTATGGTACGGCGATGGCTTTACGGAACAGGATTGGATTACAGCTTGGACCAATTTAGCCACGCGCTATAAAAATCAGCGCAATGTCATTGGTGCAGATCTCAAAAACGAACCTCACGGCATCGCAACCTGGGGAACGGGCGATCGAAAAACCGACTGGCGATTAGCCGCAGAACGTGCGGGCAATGCGATTCTGGCTGTGAATCCTAACTGGCTGATCGTCGTTGAAGGAATCGAAAATGGAATGCTACCGAAGCAAGTCCTAAAACGCCACTGGATGGGAGGAAACCTCGAAAATGTCAAACGTGCTCCGGTTCGGCTAGAGCGATCGGGACGTCTCGTATACTCCCTTCATGAGTATGGTCCTGGCGTCTTTGATCAGCCTTGGTTCAGCGAACCGTCGTTCCCGAACAATCTGCTCGATCGATGGGAAAAAGGCTTTTACTTTATTGCTAGAACGCGCATTGCGCCTGTCCTGATCGGCGAATTTGGCGGACGTAAAACCGATGAAACATCCAAAGAAGGCATCTGGCAAAATACCCTTGTTCGCTATATCAACGATCGTCGTCTCCATTCTGCTTACTGGAGTTTGAATCCAAATAGTCAAGATACAGGTGGAATCTTGAATGATGACTGGACGAGCCTCGATGCGGGGAAACAGAAAATGTTAGAGGTCCTATTACCTGGAGCAAGGATGCGAAATTAATCCACACTTCTGTAGCAAACTTTAGGTCTAACGTAATCAGTATGCTGACCTATTAGAGTAATCTGTCAGAGTTGAAGCTCATTCTATCAAAAGTATCTGTCCTCGCTGCCTTCCAGAAAGCTCTCATCTTCATCAAAATCACTGGCACGTTGTTCTCATCGGCTTCAGTCCAAGGGCTAGCCATCTCGACAGATGGAAACCTCGATCGCCATCATTTCAGCATCTATGACGCCCTTCTCAGAGATGGCCATCGTGCCCGTCAGGGAGTGCAAAATCCGCACAAGACTTCAGGAGGAGGCTGCCTGCGGTTGCAGAACCCAACAGAAGAAATTCACGTTGTCCGAATTTATACGTCATCGTTCAACCTAACCTAAAACATAGGAGACCGCATCGTAGTATCGGTACCATTGACAACTGCCAAAAGTTTGATATGGATGGTGCTACAGCTGCGTCAGAGATATTGAATGTGTACCACGATACAAAGTAGGAAGATGGATACGTTTTGTCACACAGAATAATGTGGCGTGTCTACAACTAGACGCTACATCACGCAACATGAAGGTGAGTCAATAAAAATTTCACCACCGCCTCAATGCCATCTTGAGCTTTGAGATTTATAAAAACAAAGGGCCGATCGCCGCGCATGGTTTTGGAGTCTCGGTCCATCACCTCCAAACTCGCTCCCACGTAAGGCGCAAGGTCGGTTTTGTTAATCACGAGCAGGTCTGATTTTGTGATTCCGGGTCCGCCTTTACGGGGGATTTTGTCCCCGCCTGCCACATCAATCACGTAAATGGTTACATCGACGAGTTCTGGACTAAAGGTCGGTGCCAGGTTATCGCCCCCGCTTTCCACAAACACCACATCGAGATCGTTAAAGCGTTCCTCCAAATCTTCAATAGCTGCCAGATTCATTGACGCATCTTCCCGAATAGCGGTATGCGGACAGCCTCCCGTCTCGACGCCCACAATCCGATCGGACTCCAACGCATTCGATCGAACTAAAAACTCGGCATCTTCCTGGGTGTAGATGTCATTGGTCACGACCGCAATGTTGAATTGTTACTACAAGTTCTTGCAAAGGGCTTCGACGAGGGCGGTTTTGCCAGATCCCACCTGACCCGCAATGCCAGCTCGCAGGGGCTTACTCATAAGGTTTGGTTCTCGCTTTTAGGGATTGGGCAATCTAAACGCGATCGGGTTACTATTGTCAACTCTAACGCACTGACCTAGGGCCATCATAGATTATTTCCCGCCTGTAACGTATGACAAAATACGGTTTTGTTTTAGAACAAAGTGATTGAGTAAAAGAGGTCCACCAATTCCTAAAACACTAAAAGTTAGCAGATAGCCTAAGGGTAAAATTTGTCCCGGTGATTTGGCAAGAATTATTGAGCTGAACCGAGTGAAGTAGCCGTGAAATAGATAGACAACGAGACTCATTGTGCCAATGTAGTGGATTGCAGCATGAACACTTTTTTGAAGGATTCGTTGGGAGAGATGGCAAGTGATGTAAAACAGTAGAAATCCTGGAATTCCATTGATAAGTCGAGGGACATTATAATAGATTCTTGTAGGCAGTAAGTGACTCACGATCGCCACGATGACTAAACAAACGATTGCCGATAGGAGAAGAACGCTAGTCTTTTTAGTCTGGAGAAATGCCTCAAGCTGATAAATCCATCCAACCGACACAATACCTAGCGCAAAAAAGCCGTTCCAATAGAGATAAACATTAAACGATTGGAAGTCTTTGTGCATGGGTAAAAGCGTTAGAAAAGCAGAAATAAAGCGAATTCGATAACCGAAATTTCTCGAAGAGATACCGAACGGTGACAGCAAACGTTAATGCATGTAAAAACCAGAAAATTTCATAGGGATGAATCACTGAATTCACCACTGAAAGCAGATCGATGGGGTGTCCCTTGACCAGAGATTGGAAGATAAAAAAGGGAGGTGCCCAGCAAACGATCGGCACGAAGAGGCGAAGAATTTTACTCGTAAAAAACTTCTGATAACTACTGACTGGGCGGCTGAAAATAGCAGTTGCAATGCCCTACACGATGAAGAATGTCGTCATGTGAATTGTATTGACTGCATCCCCGATCGCCCCGATTAGCCGTAGATCTGAATCATACAGTTTCCGCATTTCATAATTTTGATCAAATCCAATGACGTGACCGACGACAACCAGTGCGATCGCAACCCCTCGAATCCAATATAAGGATTCAGATATTTCCTTTTGAAGGGTCTTGAAGTCAGATATTTCATTCATCCTGATTTTGTTGAAGTGATGCACGTTAGCGTTGTCCTAAGAGCCGGGGTGTTTTAGGCTTGTCTTTTAATGGGTCTTCTAAGTTGTAACTTGACCAATCCCATCCTGCCATCGCTAATAGGGAATACCACATGAAAAATAAAAGGGTGTGGGTCCAGATGTTTTTAGTCAACATGGCAACAGAAAGTGCCATAAAATCAGACAAAGGGCATGACGACCGGGTTGGAGATAGGACTCCCTTAGGAGTTGCACAAGACGGACAATTTACATGAGGAGAAAGCCGATATAAGTCGTAAATCTAACCCATCCCCCTTCAACCAGCGATCGAATATAGTCGTTATGGGGTTCTAGATTATTCTCACTAATAAAACGATTGGTGCCAATACCATATCCAAAAATGGGCGACAATTCAAATTGCCCCATCAGATACGTCCACTGCGTAATTCTCCAGTTAAAACTGTTGTTGTCTCCTTTAGATAAAATAATGGCTCGGGAGATATCCATATTAGGATTGAGCAATGGAGTATTAGCGACTGACGCTAATCGGTCCTGCCCAAATTCAGTCCTTCCAAAAAGGATCATAATGGCTCCCACGCCTAGAATTCCAAGGGCTAGTTTTGCGATGCTCAATCGGGGCGCAATCATGACTACTGTAAAAACTACCAGCATCAATAAACTATAGAGTGCCTTAGCACTAATATAGAAAAACGCAAGAATACTGAGAAGCCCTAGCCATAAAGTTTTGGTACGACCCGTGACTTGTTGAACTTTCCAAATGGTGAGTCCGATGAACAGAAAAATTAAAGTTACAAATCCATTTGCATGACCTATTGTCCCTCGAACTCTCACTTCATCCGTGACCAGACTGCCTGAACTATCCCCGCCGCCAATGGAAAATTCAGCGGGTAAAATACTGGGAAGCGCAAGCTGAAGAATAGCGATCGTGACTGGGGCAATGAGGGCTAAAAATAGGCGTGTGATGGCCCGTTCGGGATCCATTTTATCTTTCATTTGCATGATGAGTAGATACATCATCACCCAGGGAAAAATACGAACCCACTCCCGTAAACTGTCTCCCAGCATCGCGCTACCAAAACCCAGCTCTCCAAGCATCATCACTAACCACAGTCCCTGAATCAACCACCACGTAAAAAATCCCCACCAGAACCAATCCGTATGGATTTTTTGCCGTTTGAAGAGTTGTGTCACTAAAAAAAGAGCCCCGATCGCGTTCAGACTGAGCGCAAAAATAGTGGGGAGCTGAAGTGAAACCATTCCATCCACTGAACTTCTGAGAATCAGCCATCCCATCAAGACCCACTCAAACTTATTGAATGAGTAAATTAGGATCAATGTGGCAGGAATCATTAGTCCCGGTAGAAGAGGTTGAACGCCCGCGAGGAGTCCAATCATGATCCCCATACAGCATCCGACAAAACTCATTACCCAAGGTAACCACGGGAAAAAAGGGCTGGAGGGCTGCTCAGTGTACATAAAGATTGAGGTGTATGGGTCAGTGGATGGAACGCAAAATGGACTTCAGTACATCTAGCGGATAAATTGTAATAGTGGAGCAATGGGATTCATGAGACGACCGAGGAAATCCAGCACTTTACTGCTTCCTCTTTCGCCCACGACGATGAACGATGACATCGCCATCTCGAAGCGCAATCGATTCTTTCCCAAAGCTGAATTTTTGGGCTTCGACTCGACCGTCCGGTAAGTTACGGTAAAGAACGATGTCGTTGCTCTTTGCATAGCGGGTCGGGCCACCCGTAGCGGCGATCGCTATGCTCACGGTTGAACTAGGAGCGATTTCGACTTGGCCTGCTTTTTGGACTTCTCCGGTAACTTGGACTCGGATGCGGGTGGGCGCGAACGTCGATTTCAGGAGTGCCTGCTGGTCGGGGTTGGTGAGGGTTGCAGTGGGGATGATGATTTCATCGCCATAGCCAAGACGCGGATCGCCGCTGAGATCGCCGTTCTGGAGAACTTGTCAGAGGTCTACCTTGACTTCCGATCGTGTGGCGACTAAGGCAGTACCGAGCCGAGACGATCGAAGCGTGGTGCGACGAATGGTCACGTTGCGCAAGTCAGCGTTTGGCGTGATGCCTCCTGCCGTACTGACTGCATCACTGAGGGTTATGGGCGAAATCGTGGGGATTCCAAAAGAATTGGTTTGGTTCTTGCTGGGTTTCAAGGTGCGAGGTCCAGGCTGAAGAACTTCACCAATGACGTTGACTCGGAGGGGGCTGAGTGCAAGCAGGACAATGCTGATCTGCGGACGGCGAACGTAGGGAGTGAGTGCGGTGGTGATGGCTTCGCTGGCGCTACCTGGGGAAAGTCCGGTAATACTGATAGAACCCACCATGGGCAGTTGAATCGTGCCGTCAGAAAAAATAATCTGTTCTCCAGACATGTCGGGGAAGCCCACAACCTTTAAGCGGATGCGATCGTCGCTGGGCGCTTGGGAAATTCGCCGTAAGGCATCACAAATAGGTTCTCAATAGAGGTTGCTTTGATGGTATCCGGGGTCAAGCTGGGACTGAGAATAGCGTTGGTAAGACCAGGCGATGAGGATACGCCGAGGAGCGAATGCTGCATGGGATGTTGGAGGTCAGCATCAATAACAAGGGTTCGCCACGAGAGCGTTGCAGCCACGGCTCCTAAGTAGGCTACGAGGTTGGACTTGCCTTCGCCTTCAAGAGTGCTGCTAATCAGGATAACTTTGGGGTTTTTTTCGAGCCTTCGATCGATCGACTTGAGCAGCATTCGATAGGGTTCTACGAGGTGGGGCGTGTCGAGGAATTGCTCTAGACGTGCAAAACTCGTTCTGTGGGAGAGCTTAGGGATTTTGCCAAGGACGGGGAGATCGGTGAACTGCGGGATTTCGCTGGAATGACGAAGCGTATTGTCGAGAAGTTCCCGAATCAAGACCATGGCTACCGAGAGCAAGAGTCCAGCGACCGTAGCGACAGCTAAGATTAACGGAAGCTTGGGAGAGCTTGGAAGCTTGGGTTCAGTCGCGCGATCGAGGATGCGGATGTTGCTGATGAGCTGGGCTTCGGCGACTCTGGCTTCTTCGAGCTTGACCTGAAGGATTTTGAGGGAGGCGGTCGATTCTTCACGCTGACGGGTGACGGCGGTCAATCCCTGCTGTTTTTCGGGGAGTTGGGCAATGCGATCGACGAGGGTGGCCTTAGCGGCTTGGAGAGTTTGCAGTTTTCCTCAAGGGCCGTGCGTTCGACTTCGCCTGTAATGATATAGCTCCAAGTTGTCGCGGGTGACCTGATCCCAGGTATGGTGACGCTCGACATTGTGCTGAGCACGATCGCCCATAACACGCATTTCGATCGGGTGCTCGATAGCCCAACTTAAGGCTGCTGTACAAGAATCCGTATCGCCTGCTTCAAAGGTGACGCTGCGATCGTCCCCAATGAGCTGTCGAGTTCACAATAGGTTCATAACAGCAGGTTTATATTTGCCGCAGATACCTTGTCAATCAATTTGTCCAAGCTGAGGTTTTTTGTCCGGACCGATGCGAAATGAGCAGTAGGACTACAGCCCATGACTCTTTCCAATAACCCATTGACGCCGAAAAAATCGGGCCAGAGAAGATTCCTCTAGGACGAGGTAGATTGGGCGACCGTGGGGGCAGGTATGGGGGTTGGTGGTGAGTTGCCACTGGTCGAGGAGGCACTGAATGGCTTGGAGATCGAGCGGCGTACCGTTGCGAATAGCAGTCCGACAGGCGATCGCGACCTGTGCGCCTTGGAGATCGCATTCTCGGCTCAATTCGAGAAGAGCATCTGGCAAATCGCCGCGAGGGAGGAGAAGTTCAGGCACCGATCGGACCGCCCACAGGTCTTCTCCAAATTCCTCAATTTCAATGCCTATTTTTTCCAACTGTTCCACTTGACGGGCGCTGAGTCCTCGAAGCATCACGGTCTCTTTCACGGGGACGAGCTGCCATCGGAGACAAATCTGTTCGTAAAGGACACGCTCATGGGCGATGTGCTGTTCAATTAGATACATGCCACCGCCGTGTTCCGCCAGAATATAAGTATTGCGAACTTGGGCGATCGCGATGAGGCCGTGGGGAAGTTTTTTGGGGGATTGAGCGGTATTGGGTTGGGTTGAATCAGGATTAATCGATCGACTAGTGCTGTAGCCTGAGCGCTGTTCGGCGGCTTTGATAAAGCTGGTGGCGCGAGTAGAGCTTTGGTTTAAATCCAAATAGAGGACTTCTTCGATGCCGTGACCTAACAGGGTTTGCCAGGAGTCTAGGTGCTGAAGGTAGAGGGTTTGTTTGGCCGGGTGGCGGTTCCAATCGATATTGTCGGGTGGGAGAGTGAGATGGGCAATGGCAATGGGATAACGATCGCGCGGGAGCATTCGACGGAGATGATGAGTGACTGTAGACAGCAATTCAGGACAATCCACAAAGCGACCGTTAATGGCGACGCGCATCCAATCAGATTGGCGACGGGAAATTCGATCGGGAAGTCCTACCACTAGATGAAGACGATCGGTTTTGACCTCCCGAAAATCCGTCTTCTCTCCAGTGGGAAGAACTTGCAATAACCGCATTGTTAAAGTAGCGGCGGTGCTTAAAACAAACCATTCGCGATCGTCTTGGTTGACTTGAATGGTTAGGTGAGGATGCGCTAGCGCAATGTCATGAATGCACTGTTGGATT
>JAYVVL010000013.1:0-17510 GCA_043787035.1 Synechococcales cyanobacterium | reverse complement strand
ACCCAGCCTGAGGTAATAAAATAGACGGCATTGCCCCAAGCATCTTCCATTAGGACCGCGCGTCCCGCTGGATATTCATGCTCAACAGCAACAGAAAGTAGCCCATCCAACGTTTCAGGATCGGCGGCGGCAAGAAGTGGGAATAATTCACTAATGACTTCAGTTTGCATGGAAGCGACAGAGTCCGGCGGAGTTAGATGTGAATAGTTATCATTGTGCCCGGTCTTTCCGGGAAGATTCGCATTTCTTTATGGGATCAATGGTTTTACAATGCTTCGTAAATGAGGAAGCCAGGTCTCAACCAGCGGTTGCCAGCCGATTACAATAGGCTGAAGATGAGCGAGGGTCGTAGGACTCAGACTGTCCGCTGTATAGCGAATGGGGCGTCCATCAAGATCACAGCACATCAAACCTGCCGTCCGGGCTAGGGCCAGTGGAGCAACGGTATCCCAGACCTTGACGCGATTATTAAAATAGACGTAGAGTCCAGCCTCACCCTGAATCACCTCCAATACTTTTAGCCCAAAGCTACCTAAACGAGTATCAAATTGAAGGCTAGGGATTTGAGCTTGAAGCGCGACCCCGTATTTTTCGTAGTCTCTGAAGCCAACAATAACAGTAGAAGACTGGGTAAGTCGATCGATTTGTAGTGCAACCGGTGGCCCGTCATCTTGACATTTCCACAGCCCTAATTCAGGTCCTCCATAGTAAAGATGTCCATACTCTGGCGCATGAATCCAGCCTGCTGTCGGAGTGCGATCGACTAGAGCACCGACCATCACCGCATAACCGGGATCGCCCTTTATAAAATCCTGGGTGCCATCTAATGGATCGATACACCACAATCGAGAATAAGGCTGCCAAAATTGGGCGATCGACTCATCGTTTTCTTCGGTAATAACGCCGTCTTCGGGAAATTGCCCAGTAAAAATCTCGCTTAAGTATCGATCGAGGGTGCGATCGACGTCTGTGACAAAATCATCCGCTCCTTTTTCGTAAACCTGAAATCCTTGCTTAGCTAACCGTTTTGCTTCAATACCACAGGTTCTAACCGACTGGCCAATGCCATGTACCTGCTTTAAGTCCCAGCGCCCCATGTTGTCTTCACTCCATTAAACGCCCCTTCTTACAAGATTACCATGGTCATCAGACGGACTGAAACCAGGTCGTGAAAACATGACCTAAAAAACGGGAGGGTCACTTACAAGAAGTTACCCGCCCGTCAAGCTTGGGAACGCGCAGAAACGAAGCTTAATGCAGAACTAACTTCACATTGGCATTGCTTAGTCCAGGACGCTTCACTTCGGACAGCGTTTTGTTAACTGCGTATTTCTGGTTGATGGAGTTAATCAACTCAGTCTGGTTGTGCTTTTTGGCAACGCCCCAGAGATCAGCGATCAAATCAAAGGATCCATCGGCGTTCCGAGACCAGCCGAGGTCATACTCGCCATCAAGTACAGCCACGATGTCGGCGCGGAGACGCTGACCGTTGTAGCCTCGGACATCGGCTTCAGTCTTCGTAGAGATGCCGAGATCACGCAGAGAATTCTTAAGAATTTCAGCGTCCGAGACCTTGGTGCGCAGAGTGCTAAAGTGAGACATGAGAGTTTCCTCCGTGGAAAATTCTAAACAACGACAACGAGCTTGTGTATCAATTGTGCGAATCAATCCGTTAACTGATCTAGAGGTCACGTCATTCAAGACATGGTGATCTAGGGTTAACCCCTCTCTCGTGTTTCGCGAGAGAAAGCCTTTTAAAACTCCGATCGCTGATACTCAGCGGCGGAGGCTGCCGCAGGTCGGGCGCGTTGGCGCGCCCAGTCACGCAGGGCAGTCACTTGCTCACTCATGGTTTTGGACAGCGGCACTGTAGCGCGACATGCTGCGATTATGTCCAACTGGGTAAATTCCCGATCCTGAGCAAAAGCTTCATACATAGCAGCGACGAGTGCTTGCTCAATTTCTGCGCCGGAAAATCCTTCGCAGACATTAGCCAGTTGCACGAGGTCAAAGCGATCGATCGCTCTGCGCCGCTTCATGAGGTGAATTCTAAAAATATCCTGCCGCTCTTCCGCCGTAGGTAGATCAACGAAAAAGATTTCGTCAAAACGTCCTTTACGCAGAAACTCACTCGGCAAGCGTTCAACTCTATTGGCCGTGGCCATTACAAAAACAGGAGACGTTTTCTCCTGCATCCAAGTCAAGAATGACCCGAAAATACGGCTTGATGTCCCACCGTCAGAGTCTGCCGATCCGCCAGCGCCCCCAAAGGCTTTGTCTAGCTCGTCAATAAACAGAATAGCGGGAGAAATCGACTCAGCCGTCTTCAACGCAGCTCGCAGATTGGCCTCAGATTTGCCGACGGTTGAGCCGTCATAGACCCGCCCCATATCTAAACGGAGCAGGGGCAAGCCCCATAAACGAGCGGTTGTCTTGGCAATTAGCGATTTACCACAGCCTGGAACCCCAAGAATCAGCATTCCTTTAGGTTGAGGCAACCCGTAACTACGAGCACGTTCAGTAAACGCATTCGACCGTTGGGTCAACCAGTGCTTGAGTTCTTCCAAACCGCCCACTGAAGCTAGCGTTCCATCGTCTTCAATGTATTCGAGAATGCCATTGCGACGGATGAGCTGCTTCTTCTCAGAAAGAATGATTTCAACCTCTTCCCCAGTCAGACGGTTAGCTGTGACACTTGCCTTTCTGTAAACCTTTTCCGCTTCGTCTTTAGTTAATCCAAGAGCAGCTTTCACCAACTTCTCACGGACATCTGTTTCGAGATGCTTACCTGGCACTGCCATTAACTGCTTAGAAAGTACTGTCTCTAGCTCCACCATTGAAGGCAATGCAAAGTCTAGAACCGCAACCTCTTTCTCAAGCTCGATCGGAATTTGCTGGAACGGCGACATTAGGATAATCGTTTTCTTCGTTCCTTTAAATGCGGCGATCGCATCCCTAATCCACCGAACAACCTCAGCGCTTCCAGTTCCATCCTGTAAAAACGGATGAAGATCCTTAAAAACAAAGATTGCTGGATCCTTTTGCCGGATAGCAAACTCGAAAGCCTGCTGTGGCGGGATGGTCCCGTGCTGAGGCGATCCCTCGCCATACTCGATAATCCCACGAGTCAAAGTCCAGACGAAAACTCGCTTTTCCGGCTTGTGGGTAGCGATCAAGGCGATCGCGCTCTCTGCTCTCTCTTCCTCAGACGTGACGAGATAGATTAGAGGGTATTGAGCTTGGATTAAGATACTCAGCTCTTCTTGCATAGCGTGATCTACCTCAGCTTTGAAAGGTATCGGCAGTCCGAAGGAGTGGGTTCAAGACTTTTCTCAATGTTAACAGGAAACCAAAAGGCTCTTGTCTGGTTGAGGCAAGCTGATAATTGACTCTTTGGGAATGACAGTGGACAACTGGCTAATGGGTTGCATCTCTCCATCGCGGAGGACCGATGGGCTTTCGCAGGCTGGGCAGTGGTAAATCTGATGAGTGGTCCCATGATTTTCCGATCGTTCCACAATATCAGAATGAGATAAGTAGAAACAAATTGCCCGTTCCGCAAGAACCGACATTGGCTCTGCATCCACTGCCGCCCGGATTTTAAGTTGGCGGTGGAGGCTGGAGGGAAGATACAACGTAACCTTTTGCTTGTCTTGCATAACAACTATTGATTGGGCTTGACCGGGTATGAATATACATTACTGGGTCTACTTATCTCTGTCAAGACAGTAAGCTGTTTTGACGTCAATTTCTTTACATTTGTTTACATGAAACATCTTGAGATCATTGGGACATATCTAGGAGCCACCTCGATCGCTGGGATAGGCAGTTTGAGTGTTTCTCGGGAGAACGTTTTGGAGGTAGGTGGGGCACACTGAATGGGCTGATTGAATTCATTTGCTGCTGATTAAAAGCGTGGGGTACTCTCGTGGTTTGGAAGATGCCGTTAGAACAATTGCCGAAGCCGTCCCTGAAACTTGCGTTTCAGTCGCCCTTAACGGTGGGAACTTGGCTCACGATCGTCGTAACAGTTCTGGGCGTTGGTTATGCCGTGCTCACCCCTAAACCGTCCCAGTCGTCAGATCTAAAGCCGAGTCCAGCTAAGGTTTCTATTCTCGAACTCACGAAGTCTGGGCGTTGTCAAACATTGGTTACTGACCCAAATCCCCCGCTCAATATTCGATCGAGTCCGGTTTCCGCTAAAGATAATATTGTTGGCAACTTGAAAAACGGCACTTTAGTTACCGTCATTAATGAGAATCAAGGCTGGGTGCAGATTTCGCAGCCCTTGCGTGGCTGGATTTACGAAAATTTAACGGTTACGACCTGTACAGCAGGCCCGAATAAAACCAGTGCCAACCCAGAGGCAGGATCCGTTGCAGGACCGATCGCAACGCTCAATGTACCTAACTCGGCGATCGAAGTCCTAGCGCTGACGCCAGAAGAATCGTCTAAATCGGTTTTAATGACCGGAGATGCCCTCGTTACAGCGGCCCAGCAACGATTTCATGGGGGAGATTTGCAAGGAGCCGTTGAGAGACTGCGCCAAGTGAGTGCTGAGGATAGTTCCTACACCGAAGCCAGCTCGTTGCTCAAAACCATGCCTGAACAATGGCAATCCGCCACCAAGACCTACCACAAAGCTGAAGTAGCCATTCAACGCCATCAGTTCCAAACTGTTCTAGTACTCGCATCTGAAATGCCCGATATCCGCCATTGGCGCGCAAAAATGACTCCATTGGTTAAGCTTGCGATCGCCCACCAAAATAGCGGTTCTTAGTTAGGTATTCATTTTTATCTGAAGAGACCTAAGGACGGGCTCAAGGTTCTCCGATCGCCACTTTCTGAGCCGCATAGCGTTCTTTAAACTGGCGTTGTTGGACGGCATGATCGACGACCGGTTTGACATAGCCGACCCGATCGCGAGTTTGCTTTTCGATATCGCCAGTGAGTAAAGATTTGGTTTCCACAGTGGCGAGTTCTGGAACCCATTGACGAATATAGTCCCCACCCGGATCAAACTTTTGCGCTTGGCTTGCCGGATTGAAAATTCGTAAGGGCTTTGGATCCATGCCGCTAGAGGCACTCCATTGCCATCCGCCATTGTTCGAAGACAAGTCGCCATCGACGAGATGCTGCATAAAATATTTCTCTCCCGATCGCCAATCCAAGATCAAATCCTTCGTTAGGAAGCTGGCCACAATCATCCGACAACGGTTATGCATCCAGCCTATTTCATTAAGCTGACGCATAGCCGCATCAACGATTGGGTAGCCTGTTTTACCTTCGCACCACGCTTGAAAACTGCGATTGTTGTCATTCCACGGAAAGCCTTTAAAGGGTTCGCGGTAGGGACCATCCGCCAGTTGGGGGAAGTGATACATTACCTGTTGGTAAAATTCGCGCCATGCGAGTTCTTGCTGCCACGTTCGCACGCCAATTTTCGCTTCATCGCCCGTAGCTGCATTCATCGCAACTTTTGTGGTTTCCCAAATCGTCCGAATTCCGATCGCCCCAAACTTCAGCGCTGGACTGAGGGTAGAGGTCCCAGGATTTGCCGGAAAATTTCGCTCCTCATCGTAGGCTTCAATGGCGCTTGCCGCAAAGATTTCGAGCTGTTTTTGCGCCGCCAGTTCACCCGGAGCTAAAATTTGGCCTGCCGTCCAGACAAACCCGAAATTCTTAAGCTTGGGGAGAGCGATCGCACCGTGGGATTGAGCGGTGGTCTGTTCATCAGGCGTCAACCCTACCGCACCTTCTAGCGTTGGGTAGGGCTTCTTTTTATCTTTCGTAATCCAATTTTTCCAGAAGGGTCCGTAGACGGTGTAGGGTTCGCTTTTCGATTTCGATACGATTTCAGTCGGCGTGTGTAGAAGCTGATCCCAAAACGTTTCGACTCCAATTCCAATCTCGTGCAGCGCCGCAATCATGGCATTGTCACGAGTTTTTGCGTAGGGTTCCACATCCCAGTTCCAGAACATTTGGCGCGTTGCGATCGCCTTAGCAAGTTTTGGAATAGCATCCACGGGATTATCTTGCAGAATCAGAAGTTGACTTCCAGCGGCAACATAACGATCCTGTAGACATTTCAAACACCCGAGTAAATAATCCACCCGAACATCCGCCATATCTTCACCCTGCAAAATTTTTGGGTCCAAACAGAAGACCCCCACTACCTTCGGACTCCGTTGTCGTGCCATGGCCAGTCCGACATTATCAGAAATCCGCAAATCCCGCCGATGCCAAAACAAAATCAAATCCGACATAAAAAACCTCCCATCACAAAGACGATCGCACCATTGCAAAAGCCGCGATCGTCTTCGCATCCGTCAATTCCCCAGACGCGATCGCCTCCGCCACCCGTTCCAGCGACATCAACAGCACCTCAATGTCCTCATCGTCATCCTGGGCCAGCAGACTCTTCAGCTTCTCCAACCCCGTCGCCAGAAAGATATAAATCACCTCATCTGAGTATCCCGGAGCTAGTAAAATCTCGCCTATTTTCTTCAGATTAGCCGCTCGGAACCCTGTCTCCTCCTGCACTTCACGTTCAGCCGTAGTTGCGGGATCCTCCCCAATTTCCACCGTCCCCGCCGGAAACTCAAAAATCCGCCGCTGAACGCTAAACCGATACTGTCGCAGGAGCATCAACTGCCCATCAGACGTCACCGGAACAATCAGCGCCCCACCGGGATGCCGAATACATTCCATCTCACCTTCGACCTTGTTGGGCAATCGATAGCGATTTACCTCAAAGGAAAATTTTCGACCTTGATAAAATAGCTTACGACGAAGTAACTGCGGAGGTTCGAGGGGCATAATTTTAGTGAATGGGTGAATAAAATGGCTGATAAAGGGTGACGTTCGAGCAATCTACCATTTGTCGGAGCGGTTCGATCGCACAATTTGAAACCGGATGCATCCAGTCTGGTGCAATCTCCGCCAAAGGCACCAACACAAACGCCCTAGCGCACATGCGAGGATGCGGCACCTCCAAATCCGGACTCTCAATAATTCGATCGTCGTATAGCAACAGATCCAAATCCAACGTCCTCGCACCCCACCGCACCTCCCGCACGCGCCCAAACTGATTTTCAATATCCAGTAAAATGTTCAAAACATCGTGGGGTTCTATCCCAGTCTCAATCACCACGCAGCCATTGATATAATCGGGCTGAGGCGGTCCCACCGGACGCGTGACATACCAAGACGATCGCGCAATCACCGTCGTTCCGGGCATTCTTGAAAACGCCTCGATCGCTGAGTTTAGGGTAGACACCGGATCTCCGAGATTGGCTCCTAGCGCGATTGCGCAGCGATGATTCCCATTATGATGAAGATCCATGAATGCCACCCCGATTGCCTATCCCATCGCGGATCCCATTGGGAGTCCCATTTACTTAGACCATCATGCCACAACCCCGATCGCCCCTGAAGTCTTGGCGGCGATGATGCCATTTTTTGTGACGCACTTTGGCAACCCGTCGAGCGCAGGTCATCCCTACGGCTGGGCAGCAGAATCTGGGGTTACTCAGGCGCGATTGGCCATTGCAAGTGCGATCGGAGCCTTGCCGGAAGAGATTATCTTCACCAGTGGCGCGACGGAAGCCAACAATTTGGCCATCAAAGGAATAGCCGAATCCTATTTCCAGCAAGGCAAACACCTGATTACCCTCGCCACGGAGCATAACGCCGTTCTCGGTCCCTGCCGCTACTTAGAAACCCTGGGATTTGACCTGACGGTGTTGCCTGTGAACCCGGACGGGCTAGTAGATGTAGACACGATCGCATCTGCTATTCGACCCGACACAATTCTCGTCTCCGTCATGGCCGCCAACAACGAAATCGGTACGCTCCAACCGATCGCAGAAATCGGCGCACTGTGTCACGATCGGGGCGTGTTGTTTCATACCGATGCAGCGCAGGCGATCGGAAAAATACCGCTTAATGTCCAGACGATGAATATTGATTTGATGTCACTTACGGCGCACAAAATTTATGGTCCTAAAGGCGTTGGCGCACTCTACGTTCGTCGCCGAAATCCTCGCGTCATGATTTCACCGCAGCTTCATGGGGGCGGACAGGAGCGAAACTTGAGATCGGGAACGCTGAACCCACCGCTGATTGTTGGCTTTGGCATCGCCGTAGAGCTAGCCGTTGCAGCACAACAGACCGAGACCAACCGATCGGCAACCCTGCGCGATCGATTGCTCATTCATTTAGAAACCGAACTCGGCTGCGATCGGCTTGTCATCCACGGATCGCTTACCCATCGCCTCCCGAACAACCTCAACCTCAGCATTCGCGGCATTGATGGCGCAGCACTGATGCTGGCCTTGCGAGATACGGTTGCCCTATCCTCCGGGTCCGCCTGCGGCAGTGCGAAAAACAAGGCATCCCACGTTCTAGAAGCCTTAGGCGTTGACCACGAATTGGCGATCGGCGCGCTGCGGTTTGGACTCGGGCATGGGACGACTGAAGAGGCGATCGATCGGGCGGCGAGGGCGATCGTCCAGACTGTTCGAGGGTTGAGCCATTGATTGCGCACCAATCCTTACTTACTTACGATCGAACCTTCGGACAGCTTGCACTGGTCTTAGCGGTTGGGCAAGCCGCTAGACATGGCTCACGGTAAGCCTCTTCGGTCGTTACATCGGGCGGGATTTGCCCAAAGGTCATCTCACAACTGTAATCTTCAAAATTAGGCACCATCGTCATTGGAATCCCAAAATCATCCGTAAAGAACTTCTGCGTCGGAAGCTTGCACATATTCATGCACATCCCAACACATTGACTCTCTTCAAGATACCGACACTTTTCAATATGAACATTGCTGCGCTGATCATGGGTGCTACCGTCAGGATTCGTAATCGTCACCGATCGCACCTCGCACGGACCCACTAGCCACACAAACAGCCGCGCTGCAAACCAAGCATTCAGTTCACAGACCAGTTTGGTCGGCGAAACCAGCGTCCGAATCAAGTACAGCACCGGGGAAGGCATCAACGATCGCAGCACCACCCCGACCACCTGCTGCTGCTGCTGAGCATTGCGACCGCGCATAATCCGATGGGACAAATCCACAAACCCGTCATAACCCGATCGATCGCTCTCCTGACCCACTGCCTTCGCCATTTTTCGGGCAAAAACCCAAATAAACGCTCGATCGATCGCATTATCGGCGTAGATTGTTTTCGTAATATTGGGCTGAGTGGGGCTTTGAGGTTGTATGGTCATTATGTCTTGATATAACTTTTGCGTTTTGAAGCGTTCCCCTCTATTTTATGGTGAAATCTAGCATTCAGGGATTCATGCCGCCATGGTTCAGCCCGATCGCGCTTATCTTTCTATCTCTCGCAGGCTGTAGCGAGACCAAGATTTCTCGCTGTAATACGTTGATTTCAGTCGCCAATCGAGTGACACAAGACATCCAATCTCTTCCGGGGCAGACACTCCAGCCGAAGGAACGATTTGCAAAAGCGGCAGAAATCCTCGATCGAGCCTCCAAAGATGTGAACGCCCTAAAAATCCAAGATGCAACCGTACAAAAATTGCAGACGCAACTTGTAGAGCTATATGCCCGCGATCGCGATCACAATCAAGCGTTAGCCACATCTAACAACGCTAAAGCCATCCGGGAAGCGCTCCAAGACATTCAACAAAACGACCTCCAGCAAAAAAACATTGTAAAAGCAGCTAATGCCTACTGTCAGACGGCAGAGAATCCCTAGAGAGTAAAAAAGGCCCCTAGCCCCCAATTCTGGGGGACATGAGTACGCTATAGTCATAGGCGAAAATTCTGGACCTTACGGGTCTAGACCGCACTTAATTATTCAATAGGGAGCGATCGCAGATGACTCGTGCAATCATGGAAACCGACAAGGGCACTATCAACCTAGAATTGTTCGCCACCGACGCGCCGAACACCGTCAAGAACTTTGTGGCGTTGGCTGAGAAAGGGTATTACGACGGGTTGGCCTTTCACCGTGTCATTCCTAACTTCATGGTTCAAGGAGGCTGTCCCAACAGCCGTGCAGGTGAAAAAGGGACCCCCGGAACCAGTGGTCCCGGCTACCAAATCAACTGCGAAATTAACCCCAACAAACACCTCGCAGGCACCCTATCCATGGCCCACGCTGGGAAAAACACCGGAGGGAGCCAGTTCTTCATCTGCCATTCTCCTCAGTCACACCTTGACGGCATTCACACCGTGTTTGGTAAAACTGAAGATATGGACATCGTCAATGCTATTCGGGGAAACGATCGCATTGTTAAAGTGACGATCGAAGAATAGTAGAAATCCCCCAACCCGAGTTCTGGTGGAACACGGCTGTCCGAAGCCCCCAGAATTGGGGGTTGGGGCCTCTTACCCAAAACTAACCCCGTTCCCTCCCTAAGAAATCTCCCACTAAGTACAGCGATCCACACAGCACCAACCGATCGCCCCGCTCCACCTCATCGGTCGCTGCCTGCAACGCGCGCATTACATCATCAAAAACCCACACCCGCGCTAAATCCGATTGTATGGTCTTGGCTAGATTCACCAGCTCCAGTAAATTGGCCGATTTGTGGCCGGGGACGGGCGTGAAATACACCGAATCGCCCGATCGAAGCAGCTCCGTCAGCATTGCCTCATGGTCTTTCGTCGCCAGCATTCCCATCACCCAATGAATGCGGCCCTCGGCGGGTGTTTCATCTATAAACGATCGCAGCGCCTTTACGCTGTCAGCATTGTGCGCACCGTCAATTAAGATCTTCCGCCCGCGCCAGTTGTACCATTGCAACCGTCCAGTCCAGCGCGTTTGAGAAATCCCCGACGTGAGCGCTTCATTCGTAATTTCCCAGCCGTCTTGCCGCAGGAGTAAGCTTGCCGCGATCGCCAGAGCCACATTATCCAACTGAACCGCACCCTGCAACGGCAACTCAAAGGTCAACGCCCTCGGCACCAATGCCACCCCTTCATCTTCAATATCAAAGAGTTCAAATCCTTCATACATTGCCCAGCCTGCTTCTAACGCCACAGCACTCTGGGGAAACGACATCGGACTGTATAGGTCATAGGCCCGACGGGTAATCACCGCAGAGGCTTCAGTCGGCATGGGACCGATGACAATAGGAACGCCCGGTTTGATAATGCCCGCTTTCTCACCCGCAATTTTTGCCAGCGTGTCGCCGAGGCGCTCTGTATGCTCCAGACTAATAGAGGTAACGATCGTCATCAGCGGATCATCTACTACATTGGTCGCATCGAGCCGCCCGCCCAAACCCACCTCAATCACTGCAATATCGACCTTCTGCTGGGAAAAATACAGCCACATCGCGGCGGTCAACACCTCAAACTGCGTCGGGACCAACCCCTGAGGGATATTCGCTTCAACGGCCTGCAACGCTCTGAGCAAGTCCGCGTCTGCAATGGGCTTCTCATTGATACAAATACGCTCATTCCACTGAACCAAATGCGGCGACGTATAGCATCCAACTCGGTGCCCTGCCGTGGCCAAAATAGATGATAAATAAGCGCACACTGATCCCTTCCCATTGCTGCCCGCTACATGGATAATTTGGACTCGCTTCTGCGGGTTTTTTAGAGCTTGTAGAAGATGAAGACTGTTCTCTAGCCCAAGATTCACGCCAAAATGAGCATAGCTATTCAGCAATCGATCGATCGCCTGAGCAGGAGAGTTAGAGGGTTGATTCAAGGAAAATAGATTCAAAATAACAGCCTACTCGACTCCGAAATACGCGTCCTTTTAGTGTGACTCAAAACGGGGCAGGGCGATCGGATGTTTTCCTCGAACGAAGCCCCCGATCGTCTATGGCGGTTCGGTATACTGAAGATGAGCAGAGCTAAAATTTCTGAAGGACAAGCCCGCGAACTGTCGGTCTCACCGTTGCTCAGGCTGGCAGGTTATCATCAGCCTCCGATTTACTTAGAAATTGAAGAAGAAATCGATCGGATCTTTATCGAAGATCACAACACCCACATCACTGGACGGCTGGATATGGTTGCAGTCCGTCAAGACACTGCCTCGAAATTTATCCCGTTATGGATTCTAGTCGTTGAGAGTAAAAATATAGAAGCGTCTGAAACTGTAGGCGTTGCCCAGATGTTGTCCTATGCCTACACCAGTATGGAACGACAACACAGCGTTTGGGGATTGGTCACCAAT
The DNA here is from genome assembly GCA_043787035.1 of Synechococcales cyanobacterium. Taxonomy (GTDB): domain Bacteria; phylum Cyanobacteriota; class Cyanobacteriia; order Leptolyngbyales; family Leptolyngbyaceae; genus JAAFJU01. The sequence goes on along the minus strand of JAYVVL010000013.1, from coordinate 5,340 downwards.
GGGCTAAATTATCGATTCTTTTACATTCAGAACGGCGATCGTCTTACCTATCAGTACATGCCAAGCCTCAATGTATTGGATACTGAATCGGCACTTAGATTGCTACAGGTTTTTAAAGCAATTCGTGAAGGGCAGCCTAGTCAAGAGATGCCCTAAATTTCCCTCCCTAGATTTCTAACCCTAAAGTCCCACGACTTTCTCCAGCCAAGCCTCCGCCCGATAGCCCATGGCCGACAGCGAATATCGGGCCTCTGCATCCGCTCGACAATCCGATCGCTTAATGCAACCAATTCTGCCGATCGCGTCTACGAGACCCCTAACATCATCCGGTGCCACGATAAATCCCGTTTCTCCTGTCTTCACAATTTCCGCTGGCCCGCCGCGCCGATACGCAATCACCGGAACCCCACAGGCCAGCGCCTCAATAGCAACATTCCCAAAGGCTTCTATCCACTTCGGCGTCATGATCAATGCCTTAGCCTTGGACAAAGCGTGTCCTAATTCATCGGTCGGGAGAAATCCCTCGTATTCGATCGGGGCATCAGGATAGTCGGCCTGAATAGTTTCCCAATAGGCCCGATCTTGAATCATTCCCCAAATTTTTAATCGAACTCCAGCCTGAGTCACCGCATTCACCGCATCTTCGAGACCTTTTTCTGGCGCAATCCGTCCTACAAAGGCAAAATAATCTAATGGCTCTGCGCAAAATTCATACTCCGACAGGTCAAATCCATTTTGTAAAATGTGGGGCCGATCTAAACCTTGCTCAAAACTATCAGCCTGGGCAAAGGTGTGGACGGCAATGCGATGGGGAAAAGATTTGGCCACGCTGATGATGGCTTGATCCATGGCGTGAGAAAGCGATCCCATGCTGACGAGATGGGCGATCGGCGTGGTGAAGAAAGGCGTGAGATAGAAGGGCAGCCAGTCATAGGCAAAATTTAAGATAACATCGTAGCCCTCTTGCACTGTGCGCGTGTACTCCCACATATTCGTTAGGACGGCATTGGCAGGCATGGCAATAGAGGCATTGCGTCCTTGACTCTGGGCAATTTCCTGCAAATTTCCCGGAATCTCCACAATGGAAAAGCCCTCAAGCTTAGAGCCTTCTGGAGCCACGACCGTAATCGAATGGCCCTTTGCCGAAAGTGCGATCGCCAAATTCTTCAACGTCAGCTCAACTCCACCACCCAATCCGGTCGAAAGTGCGCCAACGGAAGTAGACACAAATAAAATTTTGAGCGATCGCATGGCCATTTGTATAAAATAAGCTTAAAAATCATACCTTCAAATGCTCTAAATCCAACTTCGCAACCCATTCTTCCAATTGCCTTAAGGCGATTAAGGCCCCTCGAATCAATCTCACTGCTGCGATCGGGTTTTTAATGAAGGCGATTGCAAGCGCCAACGGACGCAAATCTCCGCTGGTATCAAAAGCGACACTTAAATCCGGCAAATTCCCCGTCGCATCGTCGCTCACCACCCGAATTATGTTTACAACTCCGCCGATGGACTGTATGTGCTCCACAATCCATCGGCTTTCCATATCCACAACATCAGCCTTGGATTCTCGCGCTAATTGGTTTTTTTCAGATGCTAGACAGAGGACCCGATCGATTGTAATGCCCTGCACCGATTGAACCTGGAGTCGCTGGGCGAGGTTTGGCTGATCGTAAAGTACGACCGTTCCTAGGCGAGTGCGATCGCTGAGTCCCCCGCACAGTCCCAGAACCAAAAATTGGGTCGTTTCAGATCGCTCAACCTGAAACTCTTCAGTGAGCCATGTTTTTACGGCCGGTCCGGCTGGAATCGCGATTGCCCTGATGGGAGTCTCATCCGCGCAGATTCGGGCGACCCTCTGACGCCGATCGAGTCCCCGCCGCACAGCCTGATATTCTGCCCCTCGTGGTACCAACACAATCCAGTTCATCCGATCGCTCCAGTTCTAACGTCACTCACGCTAATGCTTAGGGCTAGATTTTAGACCCTCGAAGATCACCCAGAACAGGTTAAAATTTGGAATATCGTAACGGATTGTATTGCCTGGATATGATGAAAGCATTTGTTACGGGTGGGTCGGGTTTTGTCGGGACCAATCTAATTCACTTACTCTTAAAGGAAGGCTTTGAAGTTCGGGCCATGGTACGCAGTACGAGTGTAATATCACAGCTCAAGACTCTTCCAGTTGAATTAGCTTACACTGATTTAAACTCATCAAAGCTCGCATTTCATCTCGAAGGCTGTGACGTTCTGTTTCATGCTGCAGCGCACTATTCGCTGTGGCGATCGGATCACGATCGATTATTTGAATCCAATGTATTGGGGACCCGAAACATCCTAGCCGCTGCAAAATCAGCCGGAATTCGCCGCACAGTCTACACCAGTTCAGTCGCCGCTATTGGCGTCAAACCGGACGCCTCACCTACAACTGAAGCGTATCAATCCAAGCCTGAAGATTTAATCAGTGCCTACAAACGATCCAAGTACTGGGCTGAGCAAGAAATCGTTAATGCTGTGGGTGAAGGACAAGACATTGTAACGGTCAATCCCACCAGTCCGATCGGTCCTTGGGATATAAAACCAACGCCAACAGGCGAAATTATTTTGCGTTTTCTACGCCGACAAATGCCTGCGTTTGTCGATACGGGATTAAACTTTATTGCGATCGAAGATGTGTGTCGGGGGCATCTGTTGGCCTTGGAAAAAGGGAAGACGGGCGATCGCTACATTTTAGGACATAAAAATCTGTCTCTTCAGGACTTTTTACTTCAATTGTCGAGTTTGACGGGTCTCAGTGCCCCGCGTCTCAAACTTCCCCATTGGTTGCCTTTGGGAGCAGCTTGGGTCGATGAAAGAGTCTTAACGCAGTTTGGGAAAGTGCCGAGCTTGGCGATCGACGGCGTTCGGATGTCACAGCAAAAGATGTATTACGATGCGAGTAAAGCGGTGAAAGAACTAGGGCTTCCACAAACGGATTTAGAGTCTTCAATCGTAGCCTCGATTGACTGGTTTCGATCGAGTGGTTATTGTTAGTTAATCTGTCATTGTGGATAAATGTAGAGTAATGTCCTTATGAAGCAGTAGAGATTTAGTGTTAGGGTATTTAGATCCATTTCCGCAATCTTACGTTATCTAACTCGTTATGAACGTTCCGATCGGGCTCGCCATTCATACTAGTAGCCCCGATCTTGGACTGGCCCTAGGGACTTCAGAATCTAGTCATCACCAAGTCTGGGATTTCGGACGCGATCTGACGACCTACTTTCACGAAACCTTATCTGAATTTGTTACACCTCATTCGTTTCAGGATTTTGCTTTTATCGCCGTAGCAAAGGGACCTGGAAGCTTCACCGGAACTCGCATGGGAATGACCGTAGCTCGCACGATCGCTCAACAAATGGGGATTCCATTATTTGGCGTGTCTAGTCTAGGGGCCATCGCAGCGACCTCAGACCCTAGACTCAGCTTAACCATTGCGGTCCAACTTGCTGCCCAGCGAGGTGAAGTTCATGCAGGACTCTACTCTCCACCTTTCGATTGGACCCAAGACACCGATCGAGTCTTAAAGGCCGAAATATGGCAACAAGAAATCGAAACCATTCAATCCAACTCCTTGACGCCGCTCATATTGGTCGAGGCACCCGTGCATCAAGGGACGTTTGTACAAGCAGTCCTGACACTGGCCCATCAGGCTTATGCTCGATCAATACACCCAGAATGGTGGTCGGTCGCACCCACCTACGGGCAACATCCAGTCCAAGGCAATTAACCATTATTTCTTAAATACGATTGACTGATAAGCGAGTCGGCGGTTCGGCGGACTTAAGCTGCCGTTGAGTTCCATTTAAGCTGCTTCGATCGAGTAATGTGTCATCGCAAACCGCACTCCGGTATACTCAATGAACGCAGCCCCTTCAACTGTAAGTGATCGGTCAATCATTTTCTGTAGGAGTTCTAGACTCTCAACTTGACCGGCCAAAATAACAACCTGCCCACGCTGGGACACTCGAAGCCCGTCTGCGCTCACGGCCCATTCAAGCTCTAGTGCAAGTTTGACCCGGTTTGCAAGTCCTGCATGGTCATACTTTCCATCAGGACCCACGCGCTCTGGTGGAATTCCACGGCCTTGGAACCACTGCGGGGAATCCATAATGGAAGATGGGACCGGAGAAGAAACGATCGATAGAATCATGGCTGTAGATTAAGATGAATGTTAGCTGCACCCTAGACTTAGCACTTTCACCATGTTCTATTAACCTTTAATAAGAACACTATGAAAAACTGAGTCTGCCTACCCTCATTAAAACAATACCCGTTTTATCAATCAATCCATCTAAGGGTGGAAGATTAGAAACTCGATAATTGGGTGAGGCGATTGTGGTTAGAGCATTTCGGTACACTAACAAAAGGAAACACTTTCTTTCATCATCCGTAAGCATGAAAACTTCCTCCAATTGGCTGATCAATGTGCAAGAGCAGATCATGACCAGGAACAAATTCTCCAGAATTTTTTGATTTGTGTCAATGGGAGGGTCGATCGGTCGGCCCTCTCATTGACGTAGGTAATTAGTCTTCGTGATCTTCAAAGGGATCGCTGAGTTCCTTCGCTGGAGGACCAAATGCGGTGTAGACGGAGAATCCAGCCAACCCAACGAGGGCCAAACAAATCGAAATGTTAAGAGCCATTGCAGGTTCCATAGTGATGCTCGGATTATGAGTACCTTTCCACTATAATGTAACGTAGGCTTAACAAGGTCTATTACAAGTATTTTACGTAGGTGAGATTATGGCACAGCGGACTCGGTTGGGAGATATTCTGCGCCCCCTCAATTCGGAATACGGCAAAGTGGTCCCTGGTTGGGGCACCACTCCCGTGATGGGGATTGTCATGGCGTTGTTTTTGGTTTTTCTGCTTATTATTTTGCAGATTTATAACAACTCGCTAATCTTGACTGATTTTTCAGTAGGTTGGAAGAGTCTCGGCAATTAGTTGCGTGATGCAATTTTAGGTCTTGCCCCGGTCCAACTGGGGTTTTTGCACGGAAATAGGAGTTCTGCGATGAATGTATTTGGCATTGGTCTGCCAGAGATGGCGCTAATTTTTGTCTTGGCGCTGCTAGTGTTTGGCCCAAAAAAACTTCCGGAAATTGGTAAAACGCTGGGGAAGACGATTCGAGGGTTTCAAGAGGCATCGAAGGAGTTTGAAAGTGAGTTTAAGCGTGAGGCTGAAGCACTCCAAGAGACTGTCTCATCAACGATGACAGCAAAGTTAGAAGCGCCGCCGAGTCTTTCGCCTGCAAGCGACATTCCAACGGCAGAAGCAACCCTGGTTGAGCCTGC
>JAYVVL010000012.1:0-2313 GCA_043787035.1 Synechococcales cyanobacterium | reverse complement strand
GTCACGGCATTAAACACCTGGAATGCGTTAGCCCCGCCGATAAACTCCATCAAATAGAGTGACGCCGAAGCTGTTTCCATGGCACTTTGACGCTTTTTGTGGGCGTTGCGTGACCATTCTTTTACCTCAGACAAGAGAGTCGGGGAATCCTTCGTAACCTTTGGGTCGAGGTACCTGGTCAGTCCTAGCTTGAGTGTTAAGCGATCGGCCTGCTCTGGAAAATACTTGGGAAGCCGTGGGAGCAATTGGATGAACTGTGATGCCAACGCTAGGGGAGCCGCAAACAATGGTATCCATCCCAATAGGCTTGCATAGCCGATCGTGCTGACGGTTAAGCAGGCACCTGCACCAACGTATCCCAGAATCATTCCAGTATTGGGACTTAGTACGGTCTTTCCGATGCCATCAATAAAATCTCCAAAGTGCGCTCCAAACTCACCTCGAATGGGCTTCTCTGGTTTTTCGTGTAACCCTTTCGCCTTCATTCGGCTGTTGTCAAACTCAGTATTTCCGGTGTTTGCTGTGTTTGCTGCTGGTGCTGAATTGGGAACTTGTGTGGTCTTCTTTTTAATGGGCATGGTTATTTTCCTGTGGGTTTGAATGTGGATATTTTCGATTTGATTTCCTTCTGACTGAAGGCATCCGTAACAGTGAGAACGGATTTTTGATACTCAATGAAGCCGTAACGCTTGCCGTTTTGCAGTGCGATACAGACTGTCTGAGCGCGCCCCTTAACAGGGAACTCAGCACCCACAGTTATCTCTGAGGTTATGTAGCAATTGTCTGAGAGTGAAGCTTTAGAAACGGCTTCTAAGCGGGATTGCCGGTCCGTCTCGGCTACATTCTTTGTACCTTGCGATCGCCCGTTCATTGCCCCAATAGTGAATATTGGGGCAAGTGAAATTAGGCACGCAACAATACCCGCGATCGGGCGATGCTTTGGAGGAATCATGGGTTTTACGAATCTAATCCGATGAGGCTAAATACTTGATGATTCTTAGAAAACTTTTCACTGTATTTTCTGAATGAGTTCCGTTGAAGTTTTCAAGTTCGGATAAAACTCGTTGACTCGGGTTTGTCAAATCAATAACTTCTTCAATGTTGCCAGCATCAAAATAGTCCTCGTTGTTTGCCAGTTGGCAAGACATCCCAGCAGCTATCAAGGTTATCAAATCCAACATTTCAATCTTTTTAAGGTCCATTTTTTTGCTTGATTGGGGCTTGAAAGGCAGATGCACTGATGTTTAGAACTGGTCAAACGTAGAATTCATTTAGGCTAGAGAGCAGGACTTCAGCCCCGTGTATTTCTTCCTCAACTTCTTCCCCATTAGCGTCTTCCACTTCGACGTCCTCATTTCGGGCGTACTCTGCGATCGCGGGAAGCATGGCGGCGATGTTGTCTACGTCCTCATGCTCTAGCAGGGCGAGACAAGCAAGCACATTCCCCGAATATTCCAGGGTGACAGACGAGTAGTAGTGTTCTAAAAGTGTTTCAGGCTCCTCGTCTTCCACTAGCTCACAGTAGGCATGACACCAACTAGAGAGGCACGTTAGGAGCTGATAGCGTTCACTCTGAGTAAGCCGTTGCAACCGATCGCCTACCGCACGGGCAAACTTATCGATTAGGGTCGTTTGGCAAAAATACTGGATTGGTTTAGCGGACGATGTGAACTGTGTCATGATTGAGGAAGTCCTTGCTGTTAATGGTTTTGGGCAAATTAAGGGCGATCGTTTTCGTGCAAAAGATGCGATCGTTTTTCAGTGTCTAGATGCGGCTGGTTAGTATCTCCCCAGCCGGTCAGTGGATGCTCGACCTTACGTTTCGATTTGGTCGATCGGGCTGTCATGCCGTGGCTTAGGTCGGTAAATTCTTCCAATGAGAACAGCGTGAGAATTTCGTGATCCATGGCTAGAACTCCATTAGTGCGGAGAATTCATCATCAGATTCAGTCGCGGCGATCGGTGCTGTCATCGGGGTGGAACTGTTAGTGGGCGGGATGTTTCCGACTAGCCAACAGTTCAAAATATGCTCTAGACCATCCATCGGGCGATCACTCCCCAACTGCTGCGCTACTAATTTGATGACGGCCTGATGTTGAGGTTTGGATATTCTAAGCCGTGTCACTTTTGGGCCAGTTTGGGCCATATCTGGCCCGCTTCTGTCACAGTCGTCTAAAGTCGTTTTTTGCTTATCCATGGATATGAATCAGTGTGGGTAAGGGATTGAGGCGATTTAAGGTAAAACGTCGGTTTTGAAGCTGTGTCACTTTTGGGTCAATAGTGGCCCAATGTGGACACGCATTAGGATTGCTA
>JAYVVL010000011.1:0-2331 GCA_043787035.1 Synechococcales cyanobacterium | reverse complement strand
CGTTCATAAGGAAGACACCTTGGCAAACCACCGATCGGATCGGTCCATAGAGTCCCATAAAATCCCGTAGAATGAGACCCAATCATTGAAACAAGAGTGTGCGGGTTTTATGAAAGTTGCGGTCACGGGTGGAACGGGGTTTGTGGGCAGTCGGCTGGTGGAGCAACTAGAAGGAACGGGCATTGAAACAGTGCTGCTGACGCGAAATGCGCAAAAGGCTCGATCGCAGTTTCCCGCAGACGTCTATAAAAATGTCTCTATCATTGAGTACGATTCCCTTCAATCGGGTGACTGGCAAGCGCAAATTTCTGGCTGTGATGCTGTGGTAAATTTGGCGGGAGAACCGATTTCTGGAAGTCGCTGGACACCCGAGCGCAAAACACTCTTAATGGATAGCCGAGTGGTCACGACTACCAAACTGGTACAGGCGATCGCAATGGCACCTGTGAGGCCGAAGGTGTTCATTAGCACATCGGCGATCGGGTTCTATGGAACGAGTGAAACGGGAACCTTTGATGAATCGAGTGCGGCGGGGTCAGACTATCTTGCGGAGATTTGCACGAAGTGGGAAGCCGCAGCCATGGACGTGAAAGCAACCGGAGCGCGATTGGTGATTCTCCGGTTTGGGATTGTGTTGGGCATGGGCGGCGCGATCGGTAAAATGCTGCCGCCGTTTAAACTTTTTGCAGGCGGTCCTATTGGCACCGGGAAACAATGGTTTTCGTGGATACATCAAGATGATGTGGTGGCACTGATCATGCAGGCGTTGACTCAGGAGTCTATGGAAGGAGTTTACAACGCGACGGCTCCGAATCCAGTGACGATGAATGAACTGTGCAGCGAGATGGGCAAGACCTTAGGCCGTCCGTCGTGGCTTCCGGTGCCTGCGTTTGTCCTTGAGACGATGCTAGGCGAAGGCGCGAGTTTGGTGCTAGAGGGCCAGAAAGTGTTGCCAAAACGATCGATCGAGTCTGGGTTTAAGTTTGGGTACGCGTCGGTCAGTGAGGCATTGAAACAAGTGCTGGCGGGGAGTTAGGAACCAAAATTCATGCTCGATCGAACCGCCAAACTTCGCCTTACCCTCATTGTTCTCGTTGGCCTCGGCGCAAGTTATGGCCTCGCCGTCCATCGCAAACTCATCCCATCGATCGGCACTCTAATCGCCCTTCAAAGCAAACACACCCGTGCCAAACAAACCGGAGAAATTTCCTGGAATAGCACGATCGGCGGTGAAGTCGGCATTCACGGCGTTCCGAAGCTAGGCGAGTGGCTAATTGACGATCGCAACAACTGGACTTGGGGTTGCCCATCCCTCAAAACCAAAGATATTGATGAGCTGTACGATGTCGTTAACATTGGCACGATCGTTGAAATTGTGACCTGACTTAAGTTTGAGAAAAACTCGATCGAATGGCTTCTCGAATGTCCTGACAAAGTTGAACGGCTTACTTCGTACGCAGTTGATCGGCATGAATACCAGGATATCGGAAATCCATAACCTTGTTGATCGGTCAGAGCCGATCGCTTTTCCGTTTGTTAGGGCTGGGAGGTGGGATGTGGGCGATCATAGAACCGTTATTACCAGAGGACAAAGCAGTCGGACGGCTTCGAGAGGTGGATTTGCGCGAGGTATTCAGCGCAATCAACGATCGTGATGACAATGGGGAAAAGTGGCGAAATTTACCCGGTGAGTTTCCAGCATGGCAGACGGTTTACAGCTATTTTCGGAGCGGGGTCCGGCTGAGGATTTGGGAATCGATTAACGCAGCCTTGGTGGCTTGTGTTCGGGAGTCCGTGGGACGAGAGTCGGAAGCAAGTTTAATGGTGATTGACAGCTAGTCGGTGAAACTGGGTCAAAAAGGGGGGCCGAAATTGGGGTTAATGGGTACAAAAAAAAGGTCAAAGGCCGCAAACGGCATATTGCAGTAGATGCATTGGGATTGGTGTTGAAATGCCATGTCAGTACGGCGAATTGTGCGGACGTTAAAATGGCACCTTGGGTCTTATTTTTTGTTCTAGAGCGGTATGGCCGGATCGAGAAAATTTTAGAGGACAAGGGTTATCGAGGAGATTTGGTTAACGATCTTAAAATGGTTTACGGAGTAGAGCTAGAAATTTCAAACCGAGCAAGTACTGGAAGCTTTGAGGCGGAGCCGTTATGATGGGTTGTAGAACAGACCTGGGCATGGCTGGACAATGCTAGAATTTTAGCGCGAGATTACGAACGATTGCCGGAAAATCATGTCGGGATGGTTTACACCCACATTCCGCTAGTTCCAAAAGTCGAAAATAATTAAAAAATGAAACCCGCTCCTAGCCTGCATCTTAGAT
>JAYVVL010000010.1:0-2340 GCA_043787035.1 Synechococcales cyanobacterium | reverse complement strand
CCATGGCAGCTTGGGGATCTGAACTCTTCTCGTAGTATCGCTGATAGTAGTGATAGGACTGGCTACTCTCCGCCTTCACGCCATTGGCCACAAGACCTAGAACCGGAACCTGTGAGGTGGTGCGCAAGTCTTCAAGTGCTCGCAGCGCTTCCACCCGATCGGTCTTCCCAATCCCAACCACAACCAGAATCCCGTCAGTATGGGTCGCCGTCAGCTTAGAGTCCGCAAAAATGAGGGGCGGCGCATCACAAATCACTAGGTCGTACTCTTGAGTTGCTTGCTTAATGATCTGCCGCATTTTATTTGACGACAGCAGGCGACCGGGAGACGGCGGCATCGGACCCGACGTCAAAATCGATAGGTTAAGATCATGCGCAAAGGGCTGAACCACCGCACGCCAATCTAAGTCTGACGTAATGGCATTGCTGAGTCCTTGCATATTGGCGATGCCAAACCATTTATGAACTTGAGGACGACGAAGATCCGTATCAATAATTAAGACCCGCCGCCCCATGGTGGCTGAGGCCATGGCCAAGTGTGCCGCGATCGTCGATTTTCCACTGGCGGGACTCGTCGAAGTAATCGTAACCGATCGAATGGGGCTATCAGATCCGAGCAAGCGCAGATTAGCATCCAGGGTGTAGAAAGCTTCAAGAAACGAGGCGCGGTTTTGACGCAGTTTGCGATCGCCTTTCCCCGTATCCATCACCGCATCAAGATCCATCGTGCCCGAAGTCAGCAGCGCGGTGTCCTGCTCTAAGCCCTTTTGGAACGGAATCACGCCCAGACAAGGAAGCTGAGTTTCCTTGAGTTCTTCGACATTATGAAAGACTCGATCGAGCTGCTCAATAATTAACGCCGCGACCAGACCCATGACCAGACTGGCTAAAATACTCAAGATCATCAGCATAGGCGTATTGCTCTGAATCCCAATGCTGCGATCGTCGAGCTTTGAGAGCAGTTGCCAGGGAGACTCTTGACGAGCGGATTCCAGTTGAAGATTTTCCCGTGCAATCAGCAGGCGAGTCAGACTCCCCGTCGCCAATTCCAAATTTCGAACGATCGGAACATAGTCTTTTGCAATGCTCGCCAAACTTTGGGTCTGCTGCGCATTCGTCGCCATTTGTTGCTGCAATACCTGAGATTGCTGCTGCAACATCTGAATTTCATTCGCCGTTTGGACAAATTGCCGCGTCAGATCTCGTCCGACCGTGCCCTGGTATCCCAGAGTGGTCGTTACGCTCTCGGTAGAGACCTTGGACTGGGTGACGCGCTGAGCCTCCGCCTGGATTAAGGGCAACAATTCCAAACGCTGATCCTGCAACGCTTGGATGATCGGCGTCTTTTCAGTAAAACGGGCCGATTCTGTGGCAATTTTGCTATCAAGATCGCGGAGTTTGGTCAGTAGAGCTTGATAGATGGGAGATTCGCTCAGGTTTGCAATGGCGAGGGCCGCTTCCGGTTGTGCCCCAAGTTGCTGCCTTAAGTTGTTATAGAGCGTTTTGCTCGATGCCTGCTTGACCCGAATCGCCGCCTGTTCAGTCAACATCGCCTTGGAGCTATCAGCGAGTTGATCGATCACCGTCTTGGGATCAATCAGGCTATGTCGCCGACGCATCTCACTAAGCTTGGCTTCGAGCTGGGCAACATCTTGGCGTTGGCGTTGGATTTGCTCATCGACAAACTGGGTTCCGCGCTTGAGGTTATTTTGCCGATCGTCGATGCTGTAGCGAATAAACCCCTCAGAGAGTTCTTTCAGGACAAACTCAATTTCATCCGGATTTTTGGCGCTATAGCTAAAATCTAATAATTTAGAATCCTTGGTCCGAGAAATCTTCATGCTTTCCAGCAGCGTGTAGTAGTCAATCTTAGGATAAGACGCCTGTATTTTTTTAACGATCGGGTCGAGGGTCGCTTGGCTTTTCAGCACCTCGATTTGGCTGATATAGTCTATTGTCCCTTCTTTTTGAGCGCTGCCGACCCTTTTTCGCGTCGCAGATTGGTCACTTTGCACCGTATCTGCGGTCAAGTCATCGGCCAATTGGCTACCGCTAGTCACGGATTCAACGAGGAGCCTAAATGCGCCTGCATAGGACGGCGGACGGGTCACTACGAGTCCATACAAGCCCACCGATGACGCCAAACTCACGCCGCCCAAAACCCAGGCCCGTCGCTTAAGGAACGCAAAAATCTTTTCCAGCGAAATCGACTCTTCGTCCCTATCCTCTGTCTCAATAGCTTTGCCCTGATTCGTCGTTCCGCCGCGATCGCCCGGTGAAAAATCGGACTGCGATCGGGGCGCATACTGCTGAAAGCCATGGATGTTGGGGTCAAGGGGCA
>JAYVVL010000009.1:0-2340 GCA_043787035.1 Synechococcales cyanobacterium | reverse complement strand
AAGGGCAAAAAGGCGAGTTCGATCGTCAGAAGCAGGAACTCGAAGGCGCATGGGGTCATCTCAGAGGCGAAATGAATCGTCTTGAAGAGCGTAAGTCTGAGATGGGGAGCGGCAGCGTCTTAGATGATGAAAAAGCTCAACACATCAGCCAGCTTCTTAACCAGGTCGAAGGTTCCGTCGCCTCAGTGACTCCCCTCAAAGAGCAATCTGTCTACGCCCATGAAGTCATTGAACAGCAACAGCAACAGCTCCAGCACCACTGGACCCAACTTGAAAACTATCGATCGGCCCTTGGAACCCAGCAGGCGGACCTTGATTACCAAGCCCAAACCTTACGGAATGAATGGCAAGCTTGGCGCGACGCCTTTGAATCTCTTGTCAACGCGCGCAGCGAACTAAAGGTCCAGCAATCTTCTCTCCAGATGAAGCGAGAGTTTGCCCAAGCCATACGGCTTCAGCTTGATCATCACGAGGACATTCACCAACAACTCTATCGGATGACCGAGGGGCTAGAAGGGGTGGATGTAGGGCAGCCCGTGGACATGAGTGCTCTAGAGTCCATGCCCTTAGAGACGCTGAGAACGTTAGTGGGCGATCTGGCGCAGGAATTTAATAAGTCTTCTCAGTTTGTCCTAGGTCAGGAAGAAGAGCTAGACCACAAGCAAGAAGAAATCGATGATCTGCAAGCCAAAATGGAGACCGTCAGTGATTTCGATCGCATGAGCATTGAAAATGAGCGAGCTGACGAGCAAAATGCCTACCAGTTTCTCAATGAGACACTCGTGGGTCAACGTCGGAGCTTGAGGGAAAAGAAAAGCCTGCTGCATCAGCATCAATCTGTCTTAGCCCGTCGCCAAGGGAAAAACGATCCCCATGCGTCAGAGTCCAGTCTTAACCTCAGTCCAGTCTTTGCTCAAATCGACCGTTTTCGCCAAGAGCGTTCTCAGGAGTTACAGCAGGTGGAAAACCAGCTTGAGCACATGACCAGCGCGATCGAGCAGACCCAAGTCATGGTCAATAGCCAAACAGCGGATCTCGATCGGCGACGTCAGGAACTGGATCAGCAGGATCTAACGCTTCAAACGCAGAAACTCGGTCTCCGCGAAATACAGAGTAAAGTCGCCCTCTACGAAGAAATGCTCCAACCTTTCCAAGATCGCTTGACGGATCTCAGAGGTCGGACTGAATTTATTGCGGCCAGCTTGGACCAGTTTGATGCTTCGGGTGCCGAACAACGCCAAGCCTTAACCCATATGAAGCAAGCCTTCGAAAGCCTCCAGTCACCTCAGGCTGTTAGATAGGCTAGTGCGCTAGGTAAACCGTTAAATTAAGGCCACATCAACCAATCTCTATTTACTACGGCAATGCTTCCCAAGGGAAGCGAAGCGCTTTGAGTGCGATTGGGTGCGGTAAATAACGTAATCAAAGATTCAACTTGACTAAACGTGGGGTTGAATTTTTTAATGTCTTGGCAAACCCGCTGGATTAGACACCGTTGAAGGGCGAGGTGAAGCGCTGCTGCCGTTGGCCGATGGATTTTGGTGCAACGATCGATCGGATCTATTAGAACGATCGCACTATAAATCTCGTCTAACTGTTGCTGAAGATAATCTACCTCCGACCGTAAGATTTCAGCCGTCTGAGCCAGATGCAACTCAGCTTGGGGATTCAGCACTGCGGTGAGGAGAGGGAGAATCTGCTTTCGGATCCGATTGCGATCGTAGCGAAGATCGTTATTCGTACTGTCTTCCCAAATGGGTAGCGATCGCGAGGTACAAAAGTCGAGGGTTTGCGATCGCGCAATGTCTAGCAGCGGACGCACCACTTCAAGAATAGAAAAACCATCACTGATGGGGCGTCTCCATTGAAGCGACTGAAGCCCGGTAGTGCCACTGCCCCGCACAAGGTTATACAGAAGCGTTTCGGCCCGATCGCTGCGAGTATGTCCGGTGACCACACAAGCGTAATGATCCTGAGTTGCGACCTGTTGAAACACTTCATAGCGCCAAACGCGGGCCTTTGCTTCCGTGGATACATCGGTTTGCGCGATAGCACCGTGGTGAGGCAATCCCCAGGATTGGGCCAACCGATCGACGTGAGCAGCATTTTCGGCAGAGTCCGATCGCCACCGATGATCGCAGTGAACAATCCCCAACGTCCAACCCCACAGCGGCTGCAAGTCCACTAAAAGCTGGGTCAAACACAGCGAATCCTGACCACCGGAAAGAGCAATCAGGATTCTAGAATGTTTGGGTAAGAGATCTCTATTGCGCAAGGTTTGGTGAACTAGAGCATGAAGAGGCGTCCAAGGACGTTTCGCGGCGAACACTGGGCTAACTG
>JAYVVL010000008.1:0-17799 GCA_043787035.1 Synechococcales cyanobacterium | reverse complement strand
CCGCAACAAACCGCGCCGATGTCTTGGATTCAGCGCTGCTGCGTCCCGGTCGTTTCGATCGCCAAGTCCAAGTAGACGTGCCCGACGTCAAAGGCCGTTTGGAAATCTTGCAGGTCCATGCCCGCAACAAAAAACTGGGTGACGATATCTCCCTTGATGCGATCGCTCGTCGGACCCCCGGATTCTCCGGTGCTGACTTGTCGAACCTGTTGAACGAAGCCGCTATTCTCACCGCTCGTCGTCGCAAAGACGCCATTACCACTAGCGAAGTCGATGCTGCCGTCGATCGCGTGGTTGCGGGAATGGAAGGCACCCCGCTGACCGACAGCAAGAGCAAGCGCCTGATTGCTTATCATGAAATTGGCCATGCTATTGTTGGCACCCTAGTCAAAGACCACGATCCTGTCCAGAAAGTCACCTTGATTCCACGCGGACAGGCCAAAGGCTTAACATGGTTTATGCCTAACGAAGACTCCGGTCTGGTGTCCCGGGCGCAGCTTATGGCCCGCATCGCAGGTGCCCTCGGCGGACGTGCAGCAGAACAAGTCGTCTTCGGCGATGCTGAAATCACCACAGGCGCAGGCGGAGACTTACAAATGGTTTCCGGCGTTGCCCGTCAGATGGTCACTCGCTATGGCATGTCGGATCTCGGTCCAGTGTCCCTAGGTAGCCAACAGGGCGAAGTCTTCCTTGGTCGCGACTGGAACAACCGATCGGAATGCTCTGAAGAAATTCAAGAACGCATTGATGCCCAGGTTCGTCTGTTAGCTGAAAACGGCTACCAAGTCGCCTTAAAAATCGTCCGTGAAAACCGTGAAGTCATCGATCGCTTAGTTGATCTTCTGGTCGAACGTGAAACGATTGAGGGTGACGAACTGCGTCAAATCGTTGCAGAATATGCCGTCGTTCCTGAAAAAGAGCAAGTGATGGCTCGAATTTAATAATTCTAGCAATCACTCGAAACCCATAGAGTTCTGTGGCACTGACCCGGTTCACTAGGGACCATAACCCCCAAGGGGATGAAGACCAAACCTCTTCATCCCCTTCTTTTATGAATTATTTGATGCATCATAAATAAAAGTATTGCCAACCATTAACCCAACCCATCCAGGATTTTATCGGCGAAGGATATCCTAACTGAGGTACGATCGTCCCTGATTCCAGTTCAAAAAAAGAGGACGACAGCGTGGCAATCCGCGTCATTATCGTGCGGCATGGTGAGAGCACCTACAATGTCGAAGGCCGAGTACAGGGGCACAGTGATAAATCCCGCCTGACTCCAAAAGGTGAATCCATGGCATCCAGCGTCGGCGTCGCGCTGAAGAACATCCCCATTGACGTCATCTACAGCAGCCCCCTAAACCGTGCCCACCGCACCGCCGAACTCGCAACCGCCGAACTTGGGTTGTCGTTGCCCATCGTCCTCGATGATGATCTTAAAGAAGTCAACCTTAAGCTTTGGGAAGAACAGCTTTTTTCGGATCTTGGTGAAAAATATCCAGACCAAATCCACAACTGGAAAACTCAGCCGCACAAATTTCATCTCGTCGGCACTACAAATGAAGAAGAAACGATCGACGTCTATCCCATAGTGGAACTCTACGAACAAGCCACTCGCTTTTGGCACGCTACCCTGCCACAGCACGACGGAAAAACCCTCCTAATTTTTGCCCACAGTGCCATCAATCGAGCGCTGATCAATAGCGCGATCGGACTTACCCCGGCCCAGCACCAACGCATTGAGCAATCCAACTGCTGTATTAGCGTCCTCAACTTTGCCGCAGGCTTCGGTAGCCCCGTCCAAATCGAATCGCTAAACCTAACAGCCCACCTCGGCCCCCCCCTACCAAAACCTAAGCACGACGACGTGATTCGTCTGCTTCTTGTCCGCCATGGCGAAACCCAATGGAACCGTGAAGGTCGATTCCAAGGACAAATTGACATTCCCTTAAATGAAAACGGCCATCGTCAAGCCGATCAAGCGGGTGAGTTTTTGAAAACCATCCCTATTCATGCAGCGGTGACCAGCTCCATGTCACGCCCGAGAGAAACCGCCGATCGAATTTTGAAACACCATCCCCACATCAAACTTGCTCTTCGGGGCGATCTCTGGGAAATCAGTCATGGAACCTGGGAAGGAAAGCTAGAGTCTGAAATCCGTGCAACCGATGGTGCATTGCTAGACGCATGGCAAGCGAAACCAGAAACCGTACAGATGCCAGAAGGCGAAAATCTTGATGACGTGTTTACGAGGGCGATCGCGGGTTGGAATGATATCGTCAAAAATGCGAAACCTGGAACCACAACGCTAGTCGTTGCCCACGATGCCATTAATAAATCCATCCTGTGTCATGTTGCAGGGCTTGACCCATCTGCCTTCTGGAGTTTCAAACAAGGCAACGGAGCCGTCAGTGCAATAGATTATCCCAACGGTGCTCATGAGGCTCCTGTCCTGCGAGCCGCTAACATCACCGTCCATCTCGGTGGCGTTCTGGATAAAACGGCAGCAGGCGCACTATAAACTAGTCATCAAACCAGTCATCAAACTAGTCATTCTTCTCGATTCACACCTCCCAATTCTCAATTCCTATGTCCGTTGAACTGCTCCATCATGTTCGGTTAATCGATCCCACGTCCGGCACCGATCGCATCGTCGATGTTTTGTTTGATCAGGGCAAAGTCCGATCGATCGAACCTCATATCATGCCGCCCTCAGATGCCACGATTATCGAGGGTCAGGGCAAAATCCTGGGTCCAGGATTGGTGGATTTGTATAGCACGGTCGGAGAACCGGGACATGAGGAGCGGGAGACGCTGAAGTCGATTCTTCAATCCGCAGCAGCAGGAGGCTTTACGCGGCTCAATCTCTTGCCCAATACGGCACCTGCTATAGATAATCCTGCTCAAGTACAATGGATGAATGCGCAGGTCCAGAACTTGCGATCATTGGCGCGATCGGCTGAGGCTGAATCCTGTGAATCCGTTTCAGCGCTAGAGTTTTGGGGTGCGCTGACGTTGGAGACGGCGGGGATGCAGATGTGCGAGTTTGCAGAATTAGCATCGGGGGTTGTGGGCTTTGGGGATGGGAAGGCGATCGCATTTGGATTGCTACGGCGAATACTAGAATATACGCAGCCTTTGTCGAAACCCCTATTGCTATGGCTGTGGGACGCGGCACTGGCTGGAAAAGGTACCGTGCGAGATGGGGTGGAAGCGCTGACCTTTGGGTTGCCGGGGGTGAGCGCGATGGCAGAGACGGTCCCTTTGGCCGCGTTGCTGGAATTCCTGCGGGATTCATCGGTGCCAATGCCTCGGGTTCCTATCCATGTCATGCGCATCTCTACGGCCCGATCGGTGGACTTAATTAATCAAGCCAAAGCTGACGGTTTACCCATTACAGCGAGCACGACATGGCTGCACCTATTGTTGGATAGTCGGGACTTATCGGGCTATCATCCCAGCCTAAGACTCCCAGCACCCTTGGGGAATCAGCGCGATCGCCTTGCACTAGTCGCTGGAATCAAATCTGGTGTAATTGATGCGATCGCCGTGGATCATATTGCGTACACCTACGAAGAAAAAACCGTTGCTTTTGGTGAAGCCCCGACGGGTGCGATCGGGTTGGAGTTTGCGTTGCCGATGCTGTGGCAAGGACTCGTCGAAACGGGCCAGATGTCCGCTGTCGAACTGTGGCGGAGTTTGAGTGTTAATCCGATGCGTTGCCTAGGGAAGGCATTGAGTGAGTCTTGGGTGCTGTTTGATCCTGGCGAGACTTGGACTGTGACAGAACGTGCGTTGAACGGGCGATCGCTCAACACGCATTTACTCGGTCAAACGGTGATCGGACGAGTGGTGAAGCTTTGGGCTTAATGATGAGGGAGCATAGACAACAAGAGGTGTTGCTGCCGAGAGGAGAGTCGATCGATTATCATGTCTCCATGAACGCAGTTAGGTCAACATTGCCCTCACATCAGGTAACCTCATGACTACCACCACCGCCGTATGCACCCTTCACCAACGTCATCTTCGTGGCCATGCGAACCTCGGCTGGCTCGATAGCTGGCACACCTTTTCCTTTGGGCATTTTCAAGACCCCGATCGCATGGGATTTCGATCGCTGCGAGTCATTAATGACGATCGAATTTCGCCCAGCGGAGGGTTCGGTACCCATGGGCATCGCGATATGGAAATTCTCACCTACGTCTTGGAGGGCGAAGTCGCGCACAAAGATAGCTTAGGAACTGGCTCGGTGATTCGTCCCGGCGATGTCCAAATTATGAGTGCGGGGACGGGAATTCAACATAGTGAATTTAATCCGTCAGACACTGAACCCCTACATTTATTGCAAATCTGGATGCTCCCCGATCGCCAAAACATCACTCCTCGCTATGATCAACGCAATTTTCCACTATCCGAGAAACAGGGAAGATTGCGGCTGGTCGCATCCAACGATGGACGCGATCGTTCGATCATTATTCACCAAGATATTGATCTGTACGTCGCGGTCCTCTCCGCTGGTGACACGATCGCATTTCAAATGCGACCCCATCGATTTGCCTGGATTCAAGTGGCCCGAGGAACCGTGATGCTCAATGGCCAATCTTTGCAGGAAGGAGACGGCGTACAAATTAATCGTCCAGAATTGCTAGAACTCTGGACCGAAACACAGGGTGAGATTTTGCTATTTGACCTTGCCTAGAGGTTCGATCGGCGTTACTGATAATCCACTCGGGCATCGAAGCCAGCCGATCGCAGGTAGTTCGATCGTTTTTCGGCATTTGTGCGGTTGGAGTAGGTGCCTGCCGCAATGTAGTCGCCTTTGCCGGAGCTAAACGATTGTGCCCCGCCGATGACACGGCGGACTTGGTATAGGGTCCGCTCACTCTGTTTGGGAACCACGACCACGTAGCGGAAATTTGGAGAAGCAGGGCGAGAAGGGAGGCTCTGAACGTTAGTGCGGCTGTCGGCGGTGGTAAACCCACCCGTGTTCCAAGGCTGGGGCGCTTGGAGACTTTGGGCCACGGTTCCGGGGCGCAGTCCTAGGGAGTCTAGGGTCATGGCATCAGCAACTCCGGTGACATTTAAGCCCCGGCTGCGTTGGAAGTCGATGACCGATTGGCGCGTGATGGAGCCATAGTACTGGGTTGAGCTTCCGTTGAAGTAGCCTGCCGATCGCAGTGCATCTTGGAGATAGCCAACATCCGTATTTGTTTCTCCAAGGGAAAGCTCGTTCCGGCTTAGGGCGATTAAGGAAGAGGGTGTGGCAGCAGCAACGGGCTGACGATACGCCAAGGCCGCGAGTTCTTGGGTGCCGACTTTACCATCTACTGGAAGCTGAGAAGCTTGTTGGAACGCTCTGACAGCGGCTTCGGTTTGGTTTCCGAAAACGCCATCCACCGACCCAGCGTAGTAGTTCAGACGCTTGAGCTGGGTTTGGATGCTGCTGACGGTTTCGCCGTTGCTGCCATTTTGAATAATATTTTCGCGGGAGGTTGCCGTTTGCGTGGGATTGGCAAAACCTTGGAAGGGCTGAGGGGTAGTGCCGCTGACCTGAATCATTCCGAGGGTCTTGGAGTTTGCAACCCCATTGGCAGTTAAGCCTAATTTTTTCTGACAGGCAATGACGCCTGCTTCCGTTAATCTCCCAAAGTTGCCGGTGATAGGACCGTCGTAGCAGCCTACTTGGGTCAACGCACTTTGAAGATCGCTTACTTCAGCGCCCCGATCGCCCCGTTGGAGCGCCATCGCAGCATTCCCTAACCCTAAAATCAAAATCCCGACTATGATCCCCACCAAGCGAGGGGTCCACGCATTGAAACGGGTGAAGGCATTGGACGATCGGACGATCGGGGTTGGGACAGGGGATGACGTTGAGGCGACCATAGACACGAAGCTCCTAACTTAAAATGCGCGATTTGATCAGTAAAATCTAAGAGGTATGGAGATACTCCCTACTCGTATAGTAGCGGATCTGCTAAGCAGATCACGTCTATTATTCCCAAATCTTTCGCACTCATGCCTAATTTTTCTGAATATTGCCCCCCCGAACCCACCCTTCTTTGTCCTTGCTGGTCCGTACTTTTTGCCATTCGCCATCAAGAGAAGTCTCAACAACGGTGAGCGTTTCATTGAACTCTAGACCCCCGATCGTGCCCGAATCCTGGGCGGCACTGCTCCGTAAGACCAAGCCCTGAGGATAGGTGACGCGACCTTCAAAGGCTCCGGCGGGGAGGGGCTTGAGCTTGGGTTCTTCTTTTTCTTTGGGTTTATCCTTGCCGCTCTGCTTATCTCCCGGCTTTTCGTCGTCTTTTTGCGGTAGCGTAATATTTTTTCCGGTAGATTTGGATTTGTTCTTCTTGATGAAATTCGGGTTGTCGTTGGGGAAGGTAGGCTTGGGTGGAAGCTGCATGAGCTGGTTATAGGCGTAGTTCACGGCAAAATAACTGCCTACGGCGAGGAGCGTAGCGGCCAGTAAAAGTCCTGTAAATGTTTTTGCAAACCAGCGCATTGAATGAAGTCCTCGCCTTGATTTTGATGTGTCATGCGTTGAAGCCCATTTAGTATAGGAGGATTTAATCCGGTTGCTGCATTTGCTGCTGAATTCGATCGCTGAGGGCATTATGTTTCGAGGCGAGACGGGCTTTCCCCGAGGCGGCCCAGTCCTGGAGGGCGCGGATTTGGTCTTGGGCAGTGCGGGCGAGGGGAACCATTTGGCTGGCGGCTTCTAAGATATCGTCGGTGGTGAAGTCTCGGTTTTGGCTAAATCCTAGGTGCATGGCTTCGATCAGCGTTTGTTCAATTTCCGCGCCAGAAAAATCTGGGGTCTCATAGGCCAATCGATCGAGGGCGTAGTTTTGCAGGGTTTGGGGTCGGAGACGGGATAAATGCACCTCAAAAATCGATCGCCTTTCTTCTCGAAACGGTAAGCCCACAAAGAAAATCTCGTCAAATCGACCTTTGCGCAATAGCTCTGGCGGAAGCGTCTGAATATTATTTGCAGTGGCCACAACAAACACAGGCGATGATTTTTCAGCCATCCACGTAATAAAGGTTCCAAACACCCGGCTACTAGTGCCGGAATCTCCCCGACCGTCCGCTCCAGCGAAGGCTTTGTCAATTTCATCGATCCACAGGACGCAGGGTGCGAGGGCTTCGGCAATTTGAATCATCTGTCTTGTCCGCGCTTCCGACTCACCCACTAGCCCGCCAAACAGCCGACCGACGTCCAATCGCAGCAGCGGCAGATGCCAATGATGGGCAATAGCCTTGGCGCTGAGGGATTTTCCGGTGCCTTGGATGCCGACGAGCAATAAGCCTTTAGGGTAGGGAAGTCCATATTGTCGTGCCCGTTCTCCGAAGGATCCGCCCCGACGAATGAGCCAGTCTTTGAGATTATCCAGTCCGCCGATGTCAGAAATAGCTTCGGGGGTGGGACAAAAATCGAGAATCTGGGTCTGCCGAATGGTCTGGCGTTTTTCTTCTAGAATCAACGCGACATCTTCTGCTTGCAGCGCCCCGTGCAGCGCAATCGATCGCGCCAGCACCCGCCGAATCCGATCGATCGTCAGTCCTTGGCAGGATTGCACCAGTTCATCCAACACGGCACTGTCTAATAGCTGCCCCAGCGCCTGAAGAAAACGATCGATTTCCTGTCGAATCTCACCTGCGTCGGGCAGCGGAAATTCTAAGACCGTCAGCACTTCGCTTAGATCATCGGGAATCGTGACTTGAGGCGAGAGAATAATAATATTCTTGGGTTGAGATTTTAAAACCCGCGCAATATTTCGCAATTTTCTTGCGACGGAGACGTCTTCTAGAAATCGATGAAAGTCCCGCAAAATGAAAATCGCTCCTGCGCTAGGAGGAAGCTTTTCAATGAATTCGATCGCTTGGACCGGGTTGCGTTTGCCAAATCCAGCGTCGTTGGGGTTGCCGCTGTAGCCTTCCACGAAGTCCCAGGTGTAGATCGACCGATCGACCAAGGTTTTTGCGCAGTGGGCGATCGCTGTTTCAACTCGTTCTTCTTCGCGGCTGGGAATGTAGAGGATAGGGTAACGGGCGCGGAGGAGAAGGTTGAGTTCGGTGCTGAAGGACGACATGATTGTTTGGGCGAAGGGGCGTTAGGAAGCAGACTACTGCGGAAGTTGGCCTTTGAGGGCTTCGAGTCCAGCCCATCGTCGATCGCCTTCGGGTGGTTTGTTTTCCTCGTTGATTTGGATACCGCTACAGTCGGCGGCGCAAAGTTTTTTGTAGGGGAAACCTAGGGCGAGTTGTTCATAGACCCAGTTACTGACATCAAAGTCGCCATCTTCGGATACGGTCTCGACCATATTTTCCAGGTCGAGGTCTTTGTCGATGGGCAGTTCATCCATTTCCGTCAGACCGCCGCCTTCGCTGAACCAGACGAGTTCGGTGGTGTCGATGCTGAGGCGATGGTTGTACTGGGTGAGGCAGCGATCGCAGGTGAGCGTGATAATTCCGTCGGCTTGACCGATGACTTCGAGGTAGTTTCCTTTGTGGGTAACTTGGACTTTGGCGTTGACGGGGGTGAGGGTTTGCAAATCAGGAAAAATCTCTTTGAATTCGAGGGTTTCCTGACTGGCGGGGAGTTTGGTGAGCCGAGGAATGGAGACGGTGTAAGCCATGACGGAAGCCCTCCATGCAGGAGGTCGGTGAAGACAACAAAAGGGAAATTTCGGGAGCCGATTTAGAATAAACCCGATCGGATGTGTTGAGTTTACCGTGAGGAAGGATGAATTGTAGCGCTGAAGTTTAGGGAGTGACCGCACGCCAAATCCAACCGATCGCTACAACTAAGAGCGTCGTCAGCACCAAGGCGATTGCCAAAATCCCCAGTAACCCGAGCGCAATCAGAAAAATGAATCTTCGATCGGCAGCCGTTTGGGGCGCTGGATCATCGAGGTGAGCTTCGATTAATTTGAGGTTTTGGCTATTCGCTTTCCAGCCCACATCAAAGATATCTCCAGCGATCGGCACAGACCCAACCACGGTATCGATCAGTAAATTGCTCAGCATTCGACCGAGGGTTGCTTTGGGGAGTCCCAAGCGCAGACATTCAGCGACGATGTATACCGACATTACCGATCCGATCGCATCGCCGCCGCCGGGGAGCAAGCCCAATATGGGGTCAAGCCCGAAGCGAATCTGAGTGCCTGGAATGACGATCGCGTTGTCCAAGACATGGGTCAGGGCGCGGATGCGATCGAGGGCGGACTGATTTGGGTGTGGCGTTTTGCCCAAGTTTTGATTTGCGTTTTGGCTTAATTTGTGGCTCGGTTTCATGGAAATCAGGGTGAGGACAGTTGTGATGCATTCAGAATGGCGGTCCCGAACCCAAATTCTGGGGGCTTCGGAATTTCTGGCTCCCCTAGAATTGGGGGCCGGGGGCCTCTAGTCGATTCATTGTTGAGAATGACCTTATACTAACGTCGCGAGAATATCTGTCGCGTGGGTGGCGGTGTTGACAGTTTCGTGAACTTGGGCGATCGCGCCAGATTGGATTACATAAGTAACTCGCTTGGCGTACTTGACTTCATCGCGCTCAGTGACCACATCATAAGCAGCAGCGATTTTGCCGTCGGTGTCGGCGAGTAAGGGGAAGGGGAGATTGTATTTGCTGGCGAAGGCTTGATGAGAGGCTTCGTTATCGACGCTGACGCCGAGGACCGCAACGCCTTTTGCCAGATACTGTTCGTAGTTATCGCGAAAATTGCACGCTTCTTTGGTGCAGCCGGGAGTGTCATCTTTTGGGTAGAAGTACAGAACGACGCGCTTTCCGGCGAAGTCAGTGAGCTTGACCGTGTTGCCATTCGTATCTTTGACGGTGAAGTCGGGGGCGATTGCGCCGGGGGAAAGTGCCATACCAAAAATCCTTATCAGAGTTTACTCCCAAATCCTACCGCTGAATTCAGGATTTGGAGATCTGCGCTACGGTTCTATTCCGATCGAAGTAGCTAATAAGACTGACTTTAGAACGCCGCCACGAAGGTCAATGGAAATCATCCGGAACTCTCTAGATCCTGTATTCTTAGGTTAACGAATTGTTACGTATTGTCATTCTCTTAAATACCTCTCTCTTAAATACCCATGGTTCAGTCCTCCTCTACCGTCCAAAAGATGCTCCGTAAACTCTGCTCGATCGCGGTGATAGGCTTGGTGTTCTTATCATTGGTGACGCTGCCCGCAAATGCGACAAATATTTATGATGTGCCCGATTTTGAAGAAAATTCCCATGTGGTCGATCAGGCCGAAGTTCTGAGCCGATCGACCGAAGGTACGATTAATAGTACGTTTCGAGGCGTTGAAGAAAAAACAGGTCAGGAAGCCTACGTCGTGACGGTCCGACGCCTAGATTATGAAGTGACTATTGAGTCGTTTACGGCGGATTTGTTTAAGCGGTGGTTTCCGGATGTGGCGGACCAGAAAAATGTGACGCTGTTGGCTATTGATGTGCAAACCGATAATACGGCGATCGTGACGGGTGAGGGCGTGAAGGCGGTGATGTCGGATGCGATCGCCTCTAGTGTCGCGAAGGAGACGGTGTTGGTGCCTTTGAAATATGGTAACAAGTATAACCAGGCGTTTAGCGATGCGGCGGTTCGGATGACGGCGGTGTTGTCGGGGCAGGCGGATCCGGGTGCTCCGGTAGTGAAGGATACGGTGAATGTGGAGGGGACTTTTGCGAGCCGTGAGGAGACGGAGGAGGGTAATGGCTTTACGTGGGTGATCGTGCTTTTGGTGTTGTCTACGGTGATTCCGATGGCGACGTATTATGCATACATCTATATGGGGAATCGGTAAATTTGCGTTGGGGGATGATGGGTTAGGGGGATGATGGGTTGGCGAAGAGTGATGCGTTGCTTCGCTTAACGCATCCTATGCCGGATTTGGGTTTGGGTTTTGGGGTGGGGTATGCCGATCGTGCCGGATGATTTTGAGGCGGGGGTTCGGATCATTGTTCCCCATGCTGGGTCATATTTCGCGTCGCTTCTTTGTGCTGGGGGGCGATGCGATTTGTCGTTTTTGGCGGGATGGATGGACCCGGAACATTATGGGCGTGAGGTTCCGGAGGGGTTGAGGGAGATGGCCGATCGATTGTATGTTGCGATCGATCAAGGCGATCGGATTATGGTCTGGGGCGATGGTAGTGCGGATGGGGTGATGACGACGGCGGTTTTGATGGAAGGGTTGGGGTGGTTAGGCGACCGCATAGACGATGTGATGGGCGATGTGATGGGCGATGTGTTGAATGCTGAAGATGACTTGTTTGTGATTGCTTATGGAAATAACGTTGAGAACGCAAGTCCTAAGGTTTTGCAGTTGAACCCCTATGGCGCTGCGATGGATGGACGTGCTGGCGTTGCGATCGCCTTTGGATTACTAGAGCAACTCAACATCAAAGCCTCTCTTGCTAAGGGGAATGTCGGGAAAACGAATCTTTCAGGACTCCTCGACTTGGTAGCGATCGGTCTTCTCGCGGACCCGGCGATCGCCATGACGGGTGAACATCGGTATTTGGTTCAAAAAGGAATTCCATTTCTCCAGCGTCAGCAAGACCCGAAGACCTCCACCCGACCGGGAATTCAACGGATGTTGGAACACTGCAAGGAACAGGGCGATCGAGCGACTGATATTGATAGGGGCATCGGGTCACGAATCGCGGCGATGAGTCGGATACAGGGCGATGGGCGATCGGTAGTGGAATTGCTGTTGAGTCAGAATAGCGATCGTGCGCGCGAATTAGCAGACTTGGCAGAGTTAGCTCATGTGCGACGGCGCGGGTTACAGCGGGAAGTGATGGATGAAGTAGTTATTCAGGTGCGGCAGTTGGATTTGTCGATGGTGCCTGCGATCGTATTGGCAAATGCACAGTGGGAGGTTGGGGTACTGGGATACGTGGCGGAAGAATTGGTGGAGAGGTACGATCGTCCGGTGCTGTTGTTTAACATAACCCAGGGATTGGCAAGAGGCGTTGCACGGGCGGGCGGGCGAATTGATTTTCGGTCACTTTTGCAATCGCATCGGGGGTTGGCCTGTCGGATTATAGGCAACCCCTACGCCATTGATTTAGTGATTCGTCTTGAGAACCTAGCTCTGTTCACCGACTCAATCATTCATCAATTTAATAGACTCCCAACGATGGAGAAGCAAGATTGGGATCTCAGGGTCACTGTTTCAGAATTAAATCAGGCATTATCCAATGATCTAAAACTTTTAGAACCCTTTGGTCGATGCAATCCGACGCCTAAATTTTTGGTTAAAAACGTCTGGTTTGAGGAGGTCCGAAATCAGAAGTTGCGCGATCGAAAAAATCAGGTTGTGAACTATATTCGATCGACGTTCAAGCTTTGCGATGACACGGATCAGGTCGGAATTTGCGGCGTTTGGTGGGGACATTATGCGGAAGATTTTCCCAGCGGGCGGACAGATGCGATCGTGCATTTAGTGAATAATCGGCGGATGAAACGGTATGAGGTGCAGTTAGTAGGATTTTGGCAAAAAGAAAAAGAAGATGAGTTGCATTTGATCAATATTTCACATCCATCAATTCCGGCCACGCCACCGATCGCGCCCATGGACCTAATCACGACTCTAATCGGTATGGCAAAATATGCGGCACGGACCGGACGCCCTATGCCAGCGCTTAATATTCCGAAATCCTGCGAGGCGATCGCCCTGATTGCCTTAGAAAATCTTGGCTTTCAAATCCTTCAAGCCCATCCCCCAATCCTTCTCTCCCATCCCCTATACGGGCGTCGCATCCCACGTTCCTCTCTCGATCGCCCCTCAAAATCTGCCCTATCCAACGCCATACGTCCCCTGCTTCTCGCTCTCCAAGAAGCCCAATTCCAAGAACAATTTCTATTCCAAAATCAATCACGCTAACCAAATTTTTGTTAATGACATCAATCTTTACGGGAACATTGACTAGACGAGAAACGATCGCTACGCTGTGGCTAATCCCTGGATTAGTTCTCGCAAAAGTTCTTCAAAGAATCCATTCACCCCAACGACACCCCGCACCTTCTATGCCGACCAATCCCGCCGCCGCCCAACCGCTCAGTATCAAAGCCGCGCCCCGCGCTGTGAATGGCACAATGATGCAGTATTTCCACTGGTACACCTCCAATGATGGCAACCACTGGAACACCATCCGGGCACAAGCGAGTGCGATCGCTCAGGCTGGATTTACCGCGCTCTGGCTCCCTCCGGCCTATAAGGGCAGCAGCGGCAACAATGACGTGGGCTATGGCGTTTACGATATGTTTGATTTGGGTGAATTTGATCAGAAAGGGACTGTTCGTACGAAGTATGGAACTCGGGATGAGTATGCAGCGGCGATCGAGGCGCTCCACCAGGCGGGAGTCCAAGTCTATGCTGATACGGTCTTTAATCATAAGGATGGCGGTGATGAAAAGGAGCGGATCCGGGCAGTTCCGTATCGATCGGACGATCGGAGTAATCCAGCGGGAGATGTTCGCGAAATAGAAGCCTACACCGCATTTAACTTTCCAGGACGGGGCGACCAGTATTCCAGCATGAAGTGGAATCATAATCATTTTGATTCAGTCAATCATGACATGATTTCTAAAAGTAATGACCTAATTTATTTGTTTGAAGGGCAGAGTTTTGAGAAGTTTGTAGACTTGGAAAAAGGCAATTACGACTTTTTATTGGGCTGCGATTTGGACATGGATAATGAACAGGTTCAAGGTGAACTTAAATATTGGGGTCGATGGCTTTTAGATAATTTTCAGGTAGATGGGTTTCGGTTGGATGCTGTAAAGCATATTCCGAGTTGGTATTATGGTCTGTGGCTTGATCATGTTCGAGATTATGCGAAAAAAGAGTTGTTTTGTGTGGGTGAATATTGGTCAAACAATCTCTCTACACTTCAAGCCTATCTAAATTCAACTGGCGCAAAGATGTCGCTCTTTGATGTGCCGCTCCAAGGAAATTTCCATCAAGCGAGTCTTCAAAAATCGAACTATGATCTGCGAAAAATATTGGATGGCTCTCTTGTTCAGGTCGACCCGAGCCACTCTGTAACCTTCGTTGAAAATCACGATACGCAGGTTTGTCAAGCCCTAGAGTCACCCGTTGAACCGTGGTTTAAGCCTTTAGCCTATGCGCTGATTCTACTGCGATCGGAAGGTTATCCCTGTGTGTTCTATCCCGATTACTATGGTGCTGAGTACCCTAACTGTCGGGGTGGTTATCCAGTTATTTACTATTCACACAAGTTCTTGATTGATAAGTTTCTCGAAGCTCGGAAACAGTTTGCTTATGGCCCTGAATACACCTACTTTGATCACCCTAATTGCATTGGTTGGACAAGACTAGGCGATAAAGAAGCGCCTCTATCGATAGCGGTTGTGATGAGCAATGGCGGGGCCGGATACAAATGGATGGAAGTCGGGAAACGGAAGGCGACGTATTTGGACTTGACTGGACATATTAAGACGCCGATCGTCAGTAATGCTGACGGTTGGGGACGATTTGAATGCCTAGGTGAATCGGTTTCACTTTGGATTGAGCAGTAAAATCAGTCGATTAAACCCGAGATCGGTATGATAGGGAAAGATTTATTGAGTGTGTTTCCCATGCGATCGTACCGACTTACTGCTTGTGCCAAAATTAATCTCTATCTCGGCATCGTCGGCGATCGCAGTGATGGCTTTCATGAACTCGTGATGGTGATGCAAAGTGTAGATCTTGCCGATACGGTGACGGTAAGCGAAATGCGATCGGCTAATCCATTGCATGACATTCATCTCACCTGCGATCAAGCCGATGTGCCCGTTGATGCAACTAACCTCGCCTGGAAAGCCGCAGACCTGATACGACAACGGTTTCCTGAAGTGGCGGCAAAGCAGGGCGGAATTTCAATAGACATCCAAAAGCGAATTCCGATGGGCGCGGGACTCGCAGGCGGATCGGCAGATTGTGCGGCGGTGTTGGTGGGACTGAATTTGCTGTGGGAGTTGGGATTAACGCAGTCCGAATTGCAGGAACTGGCCGCAGAATTAGGGTCCGATATCTCATTCTGCGTGTCGGGCGGAACGGCGCTGTGTACTGGGCGAGGTGAAGTGATTGATCCCCTGCCCAATCTTGACAACTTGTATGCTGTTTTAGCAAAGTACCGTGATTTGCCCGTGCCCACACCCTGGGCCTACAGAGCCTATCGTGAGCAGTTTGGACCCACTTACCCCAAAACGGTGGAAGAATTGGAAGATCGCAAACAGTGTCTGAAATCCAGTGAGTTGATGAATGCGATTGCCTATGGAGATAATGCTGCGATCGGACGGTTATTGCATAATGATTTGGAACGGGTGGTGTTGCCAAACTATCTACAAGTGCAATCGCTGCGGGATGTCTTTGGACAAACGCAAAATTTAGGCGTGATGATGTCCGGATCGGGATCGACCGTGTTTGCTTTGTGCAACACGAAGGATGACGCAGAGGCGTTAAGACTAGAAATGCGATCGTTGATTCCGGATGAAACGCTAGAGTTTTGGGTGACGCAGTTTTGTAGTTCGGGCGTTAAGATAGCAGCTAGTTAGGTTGTATTTAATCTGCAATCACGAACCTTCCCCGTATGATTGATTCTGAAATTCACCCCGAAACCCAATCCCCTCTGGGACCGATGTTAGAGTCTTGGCACGATCGGTTGCGTCCGGGGCAGCGGGAGATTGCGGATTGGACGGGGGGACGACTGGCGGTGTCGGCGGTTCCGGGGGCAGGCAAATCGACGGGAATGGCAGTGGCGGCAGCGATCGCTATTGCACGGCATGAGCTACATGCGGGTAAGCAGTTGGTGATTGTGACCTTCACGCGATCGGCGGCGGCGAATCTTAAGGGCAAAATTCGCACGTATTTGAAGGAATTCAACCTTCCCATGGGTGGTTTTACGGTGCAGACGCTGCATGGGTTGGCCTGGTCCATTGCGCGGAGTGCGCCGTCGGTATCAGGGATTTCCAGTGATGCAGTGCTGATGACGATGAATCAAGGGCATCGATTGGTGCGCGGCACGGTTGAGCAGTGGATTCTGGAGCGGCCTGAGCTGTTTGGGCGGCTGGTGGAGGGCCAGCAGTTTGATGGGGAGGAGACGGAGCGGTTGCGGCGGCAGGCGGTGCTGCGGACGGAGGTGCTGCCTGCGCTGGCGCTAACGGTGATTCAGGAGGCGAAAAAGTCGGGATTGAAACCGGACGAGGTGTTGGAGTTGCAGACTCGATCGCCGGACGAGTATTCTGTTTTGGCAATCTCAGCGGGACTCTATCAGCAATATCAGCAGCAACTCCGATCGCGGAATTGGATTGATTACGATGAGATGATGGTGGCAGCGTTGCGCGTGTTGCAAAATCCGGCTTGTTTGGAGCAATGGCGATCGCGGGTGTTTGCAGTTTTTGAAGACGAAGCGCAAGATTCGAGTCCTTTGCAAACGCAGCTTTTAGAGATTTTATCAACCGATCCTGAAACTCAGCAGCAAAACCTCATTCGCGTGGGCGATCCAAATCAAGCCATTAATTCTACCTTTACGCCTGCTGACCCAATTTTTTTTCGGAACTTCTGCGATCGATGTGCAACGGAGAACACGCTTGCAGAAATGACACAGGCAGGACGGAGCAGCACGATTATCCTAGATGCCGCAAACTTTGTTTTAGATTGGGTCAATGCTCGTGCGATCGTAGAGGCCAAATCGCTTCCCTTCCGTGACCAGCATATTGTGCCCGTCAGTCTTGATGATCCCCAGCCTGATGCGAACCCTGACCCTGAAGGATTAGGTTTAGAAATCCATCGGCCTAATGATACCTTTGAAACGGTAGAACGCATTGGCGATCGTATTTTAGAACTCTTTGAATGTAATCCTGAAACGTCAGTTGCAATTCTAGTTCGCACCAATGATCAAGGAAAATTTATCGCAAGTGAACTCAAAAAGCTTCACGGTGATGCAATGTCTATTTTTGAAGTGGGTGAACAGGAACGACGATCGCATATTCCGGCGGAAATGATGGCGCTGTTACAGTTTTGCGATCGGCCTCACTCACCAGATTATCTTAAGAATGCATTGGCTGTCTTAGTGCGACACAAACGGATTCCACAACAGGATTTTAATGCATTAGTGATTGAACCTGAGCAGTTTTTGTATCCGAGTGCGATCGCGCCTCAAGCATCAGACGAAACCCAGATGGCTGCCCGTGTCTGTCGAAGCTTGCTCAAGTCGCGCATTGAACTGCCGCTGTACCAACTCATTCCCTTTTGTGCCTATTCTTTGAATTACGATCAAGGCGAACTGGCGACCTCAGATAAGCTTGCCGATCGACTTCTTCAACAAATGGCACAGCAATCACAGGAGACATCGCTAGGTGAAATGCTAAATATACTAGGTGAGATTGTAATTTCAGAACAGTTTGAACCCGTAAACGGGGACGCGGGAGATGACAAATATACGCAGGGCGGACAAGTCACAGTGATTACGATGCACAAGGCGAAAGGATTGGATTGGGACGCGGTTTTTATTCCCTTTTTACATGAGGCGATGATTCCTGGAAAGCTCTACGTGCCTCAACCTGCGGCATTTCTGGGAAGCTTTACCCTCTCCGAAGTCGCACGGGCACAGATTCGCGCGGAGGTTCATGGGGACGTGTTGCCGGACTTAGTAACTGCTTGGAAGAGAGCGGAAGAACTCAAGCAAGCCGAAGAATACCGTCTGCTCTACGTTGCCATGACTCGGGCCAAACGGCTGCTGTGGATGTCGGCAGCGAGACGGGCACCTTT
>JAYVVL010000007.1:0-6833 GCA_043787035.1 Synechococcales cyanobacterium | reverse complement strand
ATTATGTTTGTCGCTTAATGAATACGCGATCGTCCCGGCGACGATTGTCCCTCCAATAGCAATCGTAATAAATTTTCTTCTGTTCATGATAAGTTTCCTTTAAGTTGGTTTAGTCATTCGTTGTTTAACCTGACCTAGACCCTTTCCTGATTTCCGGACTTGGGGAGACCCGACATACTCGATTGCCCCCACACCCGATATATCAGCCTCCAACTGCTCGCTCACATTGACCACAGCGCTCCCCACGCCCTCCATCACAACGGCCAATCGTTTACCTTGGATGCCCTTAGCCTCAATACGGCCAACCCCGTCTGTTTTCAAACTCTCTAAACTTTTGACTTCTACAACGAACTCGATAGGTTTGGTCGGAAGCATGTTGCCCTCTTTGGCGAGGGTGAGAAATTTGATTATGATTGGGGGGTCTCATAATAGGTTCTCGTATAAATTCATAAGAGCATTTAGTATGACAGCCCAATGTTTGAGATCAGGGTTGATTTGTTGCTTGAGACTCCATTGGAAATGCCAACCAAGCCCAAAGGTACAGAAAAAGAAATCCAGGAACAACGATCGCTAAAACAACCGTGACAATCCGGATCACTTGAGTAGACTGATGCCATCGTTCCGCCACGGATGAACATACACCAGCAATGACTTTGTGGCGACGACTCCGGTAAAAAGCTGGCCCGGAAGTCGCATTTGTATTTTGGGAGCGCTGATACTGCAAAATCCCCGAAACCAGTAGCCCGATCGCCCCTAAGACCGCTGATGGAATGGCAAAAATCGCCAACCAGTGCGACATCGCCAGCCCTGAAATGGCGTCTCCAAGCCAAACTGGGGAAGGACAACTAAAGCGGACAGCTTCCGCCACACAACTAAAGCGTTTAGCCAAACCATATGCGCCCCAAGTCATGAGCAACGGCGAAACGCCATAGAGGACACAGAGGCCCAACAAGAAAAAGTGCCAACCTATTGAAGGCCGTCGGAAGAATGCGATCCCGGCGATCGCTGGCCCGATCAGCAAGAATGTATAAAGCAACGGCAAATAATACATGAGTTCTCTTGAGTGAGATTTACTTGAAATTGAATACCTTCAACAGCTCAAACCACAGCAGACCTATTGCTCCACCTAGAAGGCAG
The DNA here is from genome assembly GCA_043787035.1 of Synechococcales cyanobacterium. Taxonomy (GTDB): domain Bacteria; phylum Cyanobacteriota; class Cyanobacteriia; order Leptolyngbyales; family Leptolyngbyaceae; genus JAAFJU01. The sequence continues at coordinate 5,696 of JAYVVL010000007.1, read as the reverse complement.
ATGGCGAGGTCGATCGGATGCAGAAAAGAGAAGCTGAATAGGTTGCGAACAATGGGGACATACAGGACGATCGCCAGAAAAAATAATCCACCACCTAGGACCCACCACAGTGCTGGATTAGGCGATCGCAAGATCTTCAGGCTGAGCTGCGCGGTCGAACCTTCACTTAATATCAATCCTAAATTTGCCAAAATTAACGTCGTAAACGTTAAGGCTCGCGCATCAAGTTCTCCTTGTTTGCGGTATATCGCGATCGCAAATACGGTCAGAATAATGGCTAAGATTCCGCCCCCTTGCAGCATGGCTAAACCCAAAGTTTTCTTGCCGAATAAGGGTTTTTTGGGATTGCGAGGTGGACGCTTCATTATATTTTCTTCAGCAGGTTCGGCTTCAAGCACAATTGAGCAAGCCGGATCGATAATTAGATGTAAAAAGGCCACATGAATCGGTAGTAATACTAACGGCAACTTAAACAACACGGGAATCAAGGACATCCCAGCGATCGGAATATGAATAGCCACCAGATAGGCCATCGCCTTGCGAAGATTATCAAAAATTCGTCGGCCCAATTTGACCGCTTGCACGATCGAAGCAAAATCATCGTCCAATAGAACTAATGCCGCTGACTCGCGCGCCACATCCGTCCCGCGTTGCCCCATCGCAATACCAATCTGAGCCGCTTTAAGCGCGGGGGCATCGTTGACCCCATCACCCGTCATCGCGACCACTTCACCTTTATCTTTGAGTGCATTGACAATTCGCAGCTTTTGTTCTGGTACGGCGCGGGCAAAGATATTCGTAGTTTGAATTTGCTGACTCAGTTCAGCGTCACTCATCCGATCCAATTGCGCTCCGGTGAGAATCTCACCCGCTTGAGTCAAGCCAATCTGCCGTGCGATCGCCTGTGCCGTAACAGGATAATCCCCCGTAATCATCACTACGCGAATCCCAGCGCTGTAGCATTCTTGAATCGCTGCTGCAACGGTAGGCCGCACGGGATCAGACAGTCCCACCAAGCCTAGAAACTGGAACGGGAAATCATGTTGCTGATCCGGTAGACGCCCCGGATCGATCGACGGATGGGGGGGCAGAAACGCGGGCGGTGCTTCCAATAACGCTACTCTGGCCACGCCTAAGACCCGCAATCCGACAGCAGCCATGGTGCTGACTTGAGCCGCTAAAACCCGTTGTTGCTCAGCCGTAAAATGACAGAGATCGGCGATCGCTTCCGATGCACCTTTAGCCGCAATTTCATATTGTTTACCATCTGCCGATTTCCACACATGGGACATGGCGAGCAAATCCGGCGACAATGGATATTCCCGCAACAGTTTCCAGTCATAATGCAGATGCTCAGTGTGTGCGAGATACTCATCTCCCAACCGCTTGAACGCCTTTTCCATCGGGTCAAAGGGATCACTCTGACTCGCCAAAATGCAAAACTCGACTAATTGATGCAACGTTTCGGGCAGGGGTGCTGCCGCCTGTAATGCCAAGTCATAGGGCGCAGATACAGCAAAATGCTCACAGGCCCAGAGTTGTTGCACGGCCATCTGGTTCAGGGTCAGCGTTCCGGTTTTGTCCACACATAGCACCGTTGCGGCCCCCACCGTTTCAACGGCAGCGACGCGGCGCGCCAGTACATGGTGTTGTGAAATCCGCCAAGCCCCCAATGCTAAGAAGATTGTTACCACCACGGGAAATTCATTCGGCAAAATTGCCATTGCCAAGGTGATCCCAGCCAGAATACCTTTGAGCCAATCCCCCGTGGTAAATCCATAAATCACCACGATCGCGACACAGAGCGATAATGCAATCCAAAATAGACGACTCACCAAGCGATTCATTTCCCGCTGTAAAGGCGTGACTTCTGACTTGACGGTTTGCAAGGCGTTGCCAATCTTGCCCATCTCTGTCTGAGCACCGATCGCTTGGACTTGAATCATGCCCTGACCCTGCACCACCAACGTCCCAGAATACACGAACGGCAACGAATCACCCCCCGGACGCGCCATCTCAACTGCGCCAATCGCCCCAATTTTGCGAACGGGTAACGACTCTCCGGTGAGTAGCGATTCATCGGTTGAAAGATTGGTACAAGATAAAACGATCGCATCCGCCGGAACCCGATCGCCCTCAGTCAACACACAAACATCACCCCGCACCACATCGCGCCCCGCAACTCGTTGACGCTGCCCGTCACGAATCACCAAGGCACGCGGACTCGAAAGGTCACGCAGCGCGGCAATGGCATGTTCTGTCTTCCCTTCTTGATAAAGACTAATCCCCATTAGAAAAAGCACGAAACCCAGCAATATCAGTGCTTCCTGAAGATCGCCTAAAACCCAATAAATCACTCCGCCGCCCACCAGCAACAGAAAAATCGGATCTTGAATGATGCCCCAGGCGATCGCGAACAGACTGCGCGATTGAGCTGAAGGTAGCTCATTATGACCGTCTTGGTTGAGCTGCGCGATCGCTGCTTGTGTCGATAAGCCCGTTTCGGTATTGAGATTGACGGTTGAGTCGATCATTGCCGTTGTCCCATTATATGAAGCCAACCAACTTGGTAAGCCAGTATGTTTCTACTTAGACAGATTAAATTGAATTTAATGTAGCGATCGAGAGATCTACCAAGGGCACTCAAACCTCACTTTTTGAGAACACTTTATGACACCTTAATAGATGAAGGTTCGATTACGTGTATGAGTTAGACCTATCCATAAATTAAATTAAGGCAAAAAGAGATGGTAAAACAGTACTTTAGCTAATTACCATAGGAGTCCGAATAGAAATGTCTTTCCAATTCCGGCTCCAAAAAAGATTTGGCTACCATCTGGGCGCACGGTCTGACACAGTTGGAATACCCAATGGCCGCATCTTCCCATCTCTTTTGGGAAGTTCTATCCGCCGGACAGTAGAAGGAAAATAGCTACCGGAGGCCATTCGATTCCATAGTTTGTATAGGTTGCCTGATAGGTCCCAGAATCAAGGTGCGGTCTTGAAAATAAGATGCCATGACTCCAGAACAATCAGGACAGTTGGCCGGAAACAGGGTAGGAATCCGTCAGCTCTTACAAGATCTTGATGACCGATGATGTTCCAATTGTTCATGCGAAGGGTGTACTGCGATCGCTATGGAATAAAAAATAGCGAGTTCAGTAACCCACGATCAAGGATTCACAACGGTCCATAATTTGACGATGATCGGTTCAGCCGGTCGCACAACTGCTTTGCCCGATCGCGCACCTGATTCCACGATCGATCGCGGACCCATTCGATCGGAAACAAGCTCGTGGAAAGCCCCACGGCGATCGCTCCTGCTGCTAAGAAATCTGCTGCATTTTCTAGCGTCACACCACCCGTTGGAATCAGGGGAATCCCTTTCAACGGATCACGGAGAGATTTGACATAAGACGCATGGCCTAGGGCACTCACCGGGAAAACTTTGACGCTATCGGCCCCGGCATTCCATGCTGTGAGAATTTCGGTGGGGGTAAGGGCACCGGGAATGATAGGTATGGCCGCGAGATTGGCGACTTCAATAATAGCGGGGTTACAGTGGGGTGAGAACGCAAATTGGGCACCGCAGGCGATCGCATTCTTAAGGTGATCGACCGTGACGATCGTACCGGTCCCAATGATGCAATCGGGGAGTTCTAAACGTAGGGTTTCGATCAGACGCTGCGGTTCAGGGCTGTCCCAGGTAATTTCGATCAGATGCATTCCTCCCCGTGCCACCGATCGCGCCATCTCTAACCCCACCTCAAACTCGGGGGCGCGGATGATGGCGATCGCACGATGTTGGGTGAGGAGAGCGGTCCACATGTGGCAAAATTAGCAATAGATTCATGCACGATAGCAAAAAAGTGCATAAGCTGGACGGATCAGGAATTAAGTCTTTTGGAAGACCTGAATGAACGCTAGTTTTAGGACGTTTTTAGAGTTATGACTTCTCTTTCTTTCAATGCTGCACTGGATTTCGATGCGCTAGATGGTACGACTATAGAACTGACCCCAGAGCAGATTTGGCAAGCAGGCGTAGAGAAGAAGAAGGGCTGGACAGAGTATCTCGAAACCCTTGCACTGGACTGCACGCCGTTGCAAAGCGTCATGGATTGGTCCATTTACTGCATCGGTTTGTGTTTGAGCGTTAGAAATGTGTAGGTTGGGGATTTGCGGGTTAGGTTGAAAAATTGATTCACGATCGGAGACTCTCCATTAGACTGGACGGATTAGACTAATTATTATTTGCAATCCATCCTAAACATACCCAAACATAAGATGTCAAATTTCACTATCGTTCTTCTTGTCCTTGGTCTCGTCGCCAGTCTCTTCGTGGGTAGCATGGTGTGGGCTTACCAAGGAACCGGCAGCATCGACGTCGTTTTTCTAGAAGTGATGCCCGTCCCCTCAGAACTTAGTAAAGAGGTTCGATCGCTTTTTCAGCAGGGAGTTGGCCAGTACTGTAGAGGCCAATACCGCAGCAGCGCCAACTATTTTGTCCAAGTGCTTCGAGTCAACCCTGATCTAGGAGTGGCCTATCACAACTACGCCCTCGCCCTCGCCAACCAACGGGAAATCACGAAATCCACGAAGGCATTTATCGCTGCCGCAGAACGCTACACCCAAGTCGGCGATCGGCTTTCGGCAGATTTAGTCAAACAGCATTTGCGCACCCTGAAACGATCGGTCAAGAAAGAAACTCCGGCTGATGCTTCCTAATGCGAGGTCAATACTGCTCTAACATTGAAATAGCTACATCTTCAACGCTGTCTTATATAAGGAATGTGTCATGACTCGATCGGTAATCCAGACGAATTCAGCGCCTTCTCCCGTGGGTCCATACAACCAGGCAATCGTCGCATCAGGGCGAATGGTCTTTTTGTCGGGGCAGATTGCACTTTGCCCAGCAACGGGGGCGATCGTAGGTGAGGGCGATGTGGTGAAACAAACCGAACAGGTGATGGCTAATCTAAAGGCGGTATTAGAAGCCGCAGGAGCAACCTTCGGAGATGTTGTGAAAACAGGCGTTTTTCTTAAAGATATGAATGACTTTGCTACCGTAAATGGCGTGTATGCGACGTATTTTGATGAGGCAATAGCTCCAGCGCGTGCGTGCGTTGAAGTGGCGCGATTGCCGAAAGATGTTCTCGTCGAAATCGACTGTATTGCAGTGGTGCAGTAGATATTGACTCAGCTTACCCACACCACAATTGAGGTTTATCCTTGGGGAGACATCCATGACTGCAACTAGCGCTCCACCCATTTACTAACCTTCTGGAGACGGTCAGCCTGTGGCAGAGACATTTGATCATTTGTATGTGATTTTGATTACGATCGCACTACTGCGACACTACTTGCGTGACGAACAGGCTTGTGTATTGGGAATCAATTACTTGTACTATGCATAGGGATTGCCGAGATTGCGGTGTGCTCCGGATGTGATGGTGATTTTTGGGGTGGAGCCGGGGAGTCGGGATAACTATAGAATCCATTTAGGATCTTTTCATAGAGAAATGGCTAGGCGCTTGATCATCAGCCTGATAAAGCAGAGGTTGATTTTCGCCCGCGCAGGATCTAAAGTCCATTCAAAATTCGGCGTTGCTGATTTAAGGTATGACGGCTTGAGGAACTGGGACATCCTTGAACTTAAGGTAGTGGACTAACAGCCGAATTGAATGAGCTAGCATTTC
>JAYVVL010000006.1:0-2378 GCA_043787035.1 Synechococcales cyanobacterium | reverse complement strand
AAATTCGGACTGACTAGACATTGATTTGAGAATTCCAGAAGTTCCTTTTACCTTTTTTGAATTCTGGTTTACTCCATTCTCAACATAAGCTTCGTCGTATTAGCTTCTATGATGCGATCGCAAATTACCTCTTCATCTTGTTAATCAACGCAAGAATTTGTTGCGGATAGGATCACCATGTCGGTAAGGCTTTGCCGAGATATCTATTTGAATTGCAATTGACTGTTGTGAATCCAACAACCTAGATATTGTTCGCGATACCAAATCTCACCCTTTGAATCCTTTCCAACATTGGAGCGATCGACGAGGACATCTCCAAGCTGCAATACTTTCTGAATTGAAGCATTAGAGCTTGGATTCGATCGGCAATTCGAGGGCGGGTCCATGATTTCAGCATTGAAGCCATTGGATACTTGAGGATTTTTGGGCGGGTCGGTCGCTACGCTAGGAGAAGATGTCGGTGCAGGCGCAGGTGCAGCAAAAGGCGCAATAACCACCGGAGCCACCGGAGCCACCGCCACCGGAGCTGTTACTGCCGAGGGTGCGATCGGAACGGTCGGTGAAGCGATCGGTGAAACAACGGCTGGCACAGGAGTTTTCGCTACCGTTGCAGCCGGATCTTTCTCGCGCAACATCACATAAATCCCCACCCCTGCCAACGTCACAAACGCTCCCACCCCAATCGCCATTAACCAAGTTTTGGGGTCAGAACCCGTCGATTGCGGAGCCTGCATCGGATTCGCATCCCCCGTTTGAGCCGGATACGCCGTCTGAGGATGCGCCGTCACCACCGTCCTAATCTGAGAATCGGCTGCGGAATAAACAGGATTGGAATTCGCAACGGGATAAGCCCCAGAAACCTGCGTCGCCATGGGCATAGAAGCCCCCGAAACCACCATTCCTGGCATAAACCCAGAACCCAACGCCAACCTCATCTCCTGCGCTGTTGTAAAGCGATCGTGACTATGAGACGCAATCGCCCGATCCAAAATCTCCGCCAACCCATTACTTAACGTCGGCGCATGGGACCGCCACTGCACCTCACCCGTCATAGGGTCCGTCGGCAACTCCTGCGGAATCTTCCCCGTCAAGGCATAAATCGTCGTCAACCCCATCGCATACAAATCACTGGCAAATACCGCCCGACCCGCCGCCTGTTCGCTGGGCATATATCCCGGCGTCCCAATCACAATCGATTGCGTACTCTGCCCTTGGGGCGTCAGCTTCATCCCCATCGTTTCCCCGATGGAAGCTGCGTATCCTCCACCAAAAACGTCGCCCCAAAGCCGCCTTTTCCCAGCTCACGCACGACTCGATAACGATTATTAATCAGTGCAGGATTATGATTCATTCTTAAATGTCCAATTCGATTGATGGCGTATTTCGATCGGCTTTGGCTTGCATGGACTTTAGGTAATTGCAATTACAGTTTAACATTGAGGTGAAAGCTAGGATATACCAACGATCGCATTGATCGATCGCGCTTCTCAGGCTCGTAATAATGAGCAGTTCTAACTGCGACGCCTGAATAGTGGGATCAGCAACGGGAACAGCTTCTTCAAGAAACTACGCGATGGTTCGGGTGATTGATAGACGACAGGATATCTCAGCGATCGTGGATGAGTAAATTCTTGTGTTAAAAAACCCGATCGAGTCGGGCTTTCTTGTAGGGTTTAGCAGGGTTTAGCGATTACAAATTACTTGACGCATTTGCTTCATGTTAGTGGGGAGATCCATGCGAATCGCTTGTTGGATGAAGGCGCTGGGTACAGGAATATTTGGGGTCGCTTGGACAGAATAGGTCAAAATTGTGCCTTCGCCGCACGACTGAATCTCTAGGTCAGCGGTGAAATCATTAAAGCTGCCAGATTCCATGTAAAACTGGATGCGCTGATGGTGGGTCTCTAGGACTTTAAGATAGATTTCGACTTGAGCGGTCAAAAACAGAAAGGCTTTACTTGCGGCCTGATAAAGTCGTTTGACCTTGCGTTTGACTGTGGCACCGCCGGGAATCTGAAGCACTTCGTGGATGACTTCGCTACGGGTGAGATCGGGAAAAAACTGGGTCCAGCGAGAGTAGTCGGTGAGCTGTTGCCAAACTTCAGTATGCGGCACGGGCAAGTACATTTGAGCGGTGACTGCGCCGCCCCAGGCTGAGTGGGGCCGAGCCGTAAGCAAGATGTCTCCCCGAAGAAGGGCACGGAGGTCATGACTTGAAGGCTGTAGAGACGTGGTTTGGGCAATAACCATGGGGTATCCCTTAATTTTTGTGAATGAGTGTGACGAATTAGTCAGGTTATGCATCAACGTTACACAGCAATCTGATCGATCAAGGTGTTTCAGTGAATGCTTTTGTCTACATTAATGGATGATTCAGG
>JAYVVL010000005.1:0-17931 GCA_043787035.1 Synechococcales cyanobacterium | reverse complement strand
GCGCCTCATCCAGCGGCGCCTCTTTATAAATCTCATCAATAAATGTGTAGAGAGGCGCGATCGACTTGACTTCCTTTAGCTTCGCAGGCGTCAGCATCCACTTCAAATCCACCACATAATTAGGACCACCCGCCAGTTCACCGTAGTGACATTCGGTCTCGATCAGCGCTTCAATAAGAGGTTCCATAAGTTGAGCTGCGATGAGTTTAAACTGCGATCAAGGATTCAAAAAGAAAGGGACAGGATTGATCCCGTCCCACCTAGATTAGAAAACTGGCTTAAAACACTTGTTCAATTTCATTAATTTCAGGAATTTTTTCCTTCAACCGACGCTCAATTCCCATGCGCAACGTCATCGTCGAACTAGGACAGCTACCACAAGCGCCCTGCAAACGGAGCTTAACAATTGGACCATCGATATCGACGAGTTCGACGTTGCCACCATCTGAAATCAGATAGGGACGAAGCTCATCAAGAACGGTCTCGACATTTTCATTAGTAAGGGCTAGAGACATGATGTTTTGATTTTAAGGGACATCGATCGTAGCGTTATTTCAACAACTTCACTTCAACAACTTTACATTAGTGAACTCAAAATCCATTGTGACGGGCTGTTGGTTTTCATCCAGCGTCGCTATTGTGCGGCGGGTCAACACCTGATAGCCATCTACTTCGCTGTAGATGTCCTCAAAATCCTGCTTCTCGCCTTTCTGCTCCCCTGTCGTCGGATCGCTATACACCGAGTCATACTTGTGCGACAGATACCCCGCACCTGTTTCGTGGCTGCTAAAGGTATTAATCTTCACAAACTGCCCGTGAATATTCCGGTACACCAAAACGATTTCGTTGTTGCGCACCTTGTAGTAGTCGCGCTTGCCTTCGAGCTTCATCTCAATGGCACCCGTTGCATCGCTCTCGCCAAAACTAAAGACGTTCCCAGCATGAGTCTTTTCAAAGGGACGACGCACTCGGTGAATCGCCGTCTCCCAAAGCTGACCCATCACGGCCTTCAATACGTCTTCGTCCTCAATCTCCGTTACGTCACCCTTATAACCCATGCGAGGGTCCGGCGTGACGACCGCCTTGCCATGGAACTCAGTTCCGGCGCAGCGATAGGTCACATCAGCGGTGTAACCCGGAAAAGTCTCATCCCAGGTGTAACGGTTGTCATAGGCCGCTTTGAACAAACTCGCGGCATCGGTGTGGGGTGCAATGTTCATAGGATTTTGGATAACACGAGTTCTTGGAGTGTGAAACCTACGGACGTAGGACTTCCTCATTCCTTAGATTAGCGCTAAAACTCCTCCAATAACCATTCGGATGCCCGATCGCCTAGGTCTAACTGAATATTCACCGCCTTGCCGAGCCGAGGCTTTTCTTTCGTTTTCGTGACATGGCCCCGGACCTGCTCCACCACATTCCAAGCCGTCAAATATCCCGCTACTTGGTCAAGATGGGACAGGTAATCAGTATTTGACAGAGGGAAAGACGCCTGTTCTTGATAGCGCCACATGACTTGAAAAAAAACCCGTCCGGTAGCACGACGAATCTGAACATCGTAGGAGAACGTCCACTTTTCCATGATCAACGATCGCAATTCCTCACCGGTCATCTGGCATCTCCGCACGCTTAGGCGTAAAAGTCTGTAATAATAATGGATGAGAAAGGCTATAAACTCCACCCCTAGTTAGGACTTGACCGTTTAAACTAGGGTTAGGTAAAAAAGTCTCGGATTTTTAATGAAGAGATGTTAAGACAGAGCGTTTTGGATAATGATCTGTGTTTTAAAATTGCCTTTTGGTGTCTGAAGTCACTCCCGATCTCCACTTAAATGTAGCCATGACTCAACTTTCTAGTTCCGCAGACGTCCCTAGCATGGGCCGTCGCCAATTCATGAATTTGCTGACCTTCGGAACCGTGACTGGAGTGGCGCTAGGGGCGTTGTACCCAGTCATTAACTACTTCATTCCGCCTTCAGCCGGAGGTGGGAGTGGGGGTGTGACCGCGAAGGACGCACTCGGTAATGACATCGTAGTGACTGAATACCTTAAGACTCACTTGGTGGGCAGTCACGAACTCGCTCAAGGTCTCAAGGGCGATCCGACGTATTTGGTGGTTCAAGAAGATGGTTCTATTGCGAACTACGGCATTAATGCCGTTTGCACCCACTTAGGTTGCGTTGTGCCTTGGAACGCCAACGAGAATAAGTTCATGTGTCCGTGTCACGGGTCTCAGTACGATGCGACCGGTAAAGTGGTGCGGGGTCCGGCTCCTCGTTCTCTAGCGATCGCCCATGCCGAACTGGCGAGCGATCGCATTAGCTTTACCCAGTGGACTGAAGAAGATTTCCGCACGGGCGAAGATCCTTGGTGGGCTTAAGCGCTGAACCTAGCCAGTTCAGTCTGAGTTAGGTTTCTATGGCTTTTTATGGTTGTCGTTATCACGCTGAAGCATTTTAAAACTCATGAAAAAGGTAACTATTTCTGCGATCGGGCTGCGTGCCCTAGCTCAGAAGACGATTTTAGCGATTGCAGTCTTTGCAACCTTCTGCGCATCGAGCTTGTCTCTCGCATTGCCCGCTTCGGCCTATCCTTACTACGCCCAAGGCGCTTACGAGAATCCTCGTGAAGCCACTGGACGGATTGTCTGTGCCAACTGTCACTTGGCCAAAAAAGTCACTGATCTTGAAGTGCCTCAATCCGTTCTTCCGGATACAGTGTTTGAAGCGATCGTGAAGCTGCCTTATGATCACGCAATTCAGCAGTATGCCAGTGACGGATCTAAAGTAGGTCTGAATGTCGGTGCAGTTGTGGTGCTGCCTGAAGGCTTCAAGTTGGCTCCGGAAGAACGGATGACCGATGAACAGAAGGAACTTGTTAGCGAAATGTACATCGCGCCGTACAGTGACGCCAAGCCCAATATTTTGGTCGTGGGTCCTTTGTCGGGTGATGACTATGAGGAACTGGTATTCCCCGTACTAGCTCCCGATCCGGCTCAAGATTCTTCAGTTCACTTTGGCAAAAACTTAATCTACGTCGGCGGAAATCGCGGTCGGGGTCAAGTGTACCCAACGGGTGCGAAGAGCAACAACGCGGTGTACAACGCCTCCATTGCTGGAACCATTTCGGCGATTACGCCCGGTGAAGAAGGTGTATTATCAGTGACGATCAAGGGTGGGGACGGCAAAACGGTCAATGAAGAAATTCCCGCAGGTCCTGTGCTGTTGGTCGCAGTGGGCGATGAAGTGACGGCAGGCGAAGCCATTACTGACAATCCTAACGTCGGTGGCTTTGGTCAGGCGGATGCTGAAATTACCTTGCAAAGTCCAAACCGGGTTGCTGGATTACTCGCATTCTTCGCGATCGTCACCATGGCGCAAATTATGCTGGTTCTGAAGAAGAAGCAGGTTGAGCGCGTTCAAGCGGCTGAAATGAATTTCTAAGGGTTTAGATTCTTAGTGTTTGTATAAGAAAGGAGGGGCGATCGTCCCTCCTTTTTTGTTTGTGTAAATAGACGAATCGGCTTCTAGGGTCTGAATCTCTGAAATTCACGAGCTAAAGCTCTAGTGAAAGCCTATTGGTGAGAATCTTTATTGCCATTCCACAAGGGATTATCGCCTAGACCTTCTCCTATTCCAGGGTTGATTCAGAACACCTTCCCAGACAGATTCAAGTGCTGTTTTTACCGACGAGGACTTTTGATAGAGATCATTTGAAGACCATCCCTCTACAATTTGATTTCTATGAAGAATTACCCTAAGCGCGATCGTAAAAACTGAGCAATTCGGTCCATTCCCCGATCGATCGTGGTCATATCGGTGGAGTAGGACGCTCGCACATGGTCATCTGCCCCAAAGGCAATGCCCGGAATCAATGCGACTTGCTGTTCACTTAAGAGAGCATCACAAAAATCCAGAGAGGAGAGTCCGGTCCTGGCGATGTTAATAAACATATAGAACGCGCCATCGGGTTTGAGACAGGAGAGTCCCTTCGTCTCATTAATTAATTGGTACATGTGGTTCCGACGTTCGGTAAAGGCATTGAGCATTTCGGCCACGCAGTCTTGAGACGATTCGAGGGCGGCGATCGCACCAAATTGAGCAAAGGTGCAGACGTTAGAAGTGCTTTGGCTTTGCAACGTGTTGATGGCTTTGATGAGTTCAAGATTTCCGGCCACGTAGCCAATGCGCCAGCCCGTCATGGAGTAGGCTTTTGCGAAACCATTGCTGATAATGGTCCGATCGAACATCTCTGGGCTTATGGTTCCAATGCTTATCTGCTGAGTGCCGTCGTAGAGCAGTCGTTCATAGATTTCGTCGGAGACAACCATGACCTCGTGACGAAGAATCACTTGGGCCAGAGCGCTAAGTTCGGTGGGGCTGTAGACCATGCCCGTGGGATTGGAGGGGGAATTTAGAATAAGCAGTTTGGTCTTAGGCGTGATGGCAGCTTCGAGCTGGGTAGGGGTGATTTTGTAGCGGGCTTCGGGGGGAGTGGGGACAATAACTGGGGTGCCACCTGCAAGCTTGACCATTTCGGGATAGCTGACCCAGAAGGGGGCAGGGATAATGACTTCATCGCCGGGATCGATCAACGCCAGCATAATGTTAAACAGCGAATGTTTGCCGCCGTTGGTGACGAGGATATTTTCGCTCTGGTAGGGCAACTGATTGGTGCTCTGAAGTTTATGGGCGATCGCACTCCTCAACCCCGGTTCTCCAGCGGCTGGGCCATAACGGGTTTTTCCAGCTTTGAGCGCGTCTATTGCGGCTTGCTTAATGTGGAGTGGGGTGTCAAAGTCTGGTTCCCCAGTACTGAAGCTACAGACATCGATGCCATCCCGCTTCATGCCTTTGGCTTTTGCATCGATCGCCAAGGTCATCGATGGCGTTACCTGCCCAATTCGTTCTGCCAACTTCATAATTATTTTGCGGGATTCAACTCAACCGTCCTTCATTATCAGACTTAATGTAACGTTAGTTACATTGAAATTGACTGTTTCGGAAAAGAAGTCCAACACAAGGTTTTAAGCAGGGGTTCTCTATGACGCTCGACTATTCGACCGTGTGGGTCACGATCGTCGCCCAAGATTTTGAGCGATCGCAGGATTTCTATACTCAACTGTTGGGAAAAGCGCCCGATCGGACATTAGGTCCAGCCGATCGGCCCATCTACACTGAATTTCAGCTCAAAGGTCTCCGGATTGGCCTCTACCGACCTCAATCGGAGAATTCTGGCTCAGCATCCAGTCCATTGTCCCTTTGTTTCCAGGTCGAAAGTCTGGAAAAGTCGATGACTCATTTAGCCTCGATCGGTTTTCCGGTAACAGGAAAGATTTTGACACCTCATCATGGTCGGGAGGTGTATGCAGCGGATCCCGACGGCAATCGATTAATTTTGTATCAGCCTCATGGCGGGTAAGCAGCCCTTCAAAATCACCGATCGTCCATTCCGCCTCCGACGTAGGATGGGTTAAGCGAAGCAACCCATGCGGACCGATCATCACCGCCAAAAGGCGTGGATTCCCAAGATCCAAAACCCCAAAAAACGATCGCAATCCATATTCCCCAAGTTAATTCAAAGAATTAACCAAAGCCAGATTCATGCCCCCAAAGTTGGTACTGAGCGCAATATTCAGATGCTCCATCGCCATGACAAGCCAATGAACGGAACTTTGGGTGTGGGACTCATAATGGCTAAACAGAATCGAAAAGCGCTTTTCAAGATAGGGCTTGACCTTCCGACAGAGCAGAACCAGCTTCAGCAGCAGGCTTGTCGTATTGATTGCGCCCAGATTCGATAGCATATCGACGAAAACGAAGTGATTAGGTTGGTTTGGGCTTTGCACAATTAAGAAATTGAGTAACTGACTACAGGTGCGCAACAGCAAAAATTCATTAAAGTCCGATCGATCGTTATCCGGCAAAATCACCCGAAGCTGTTGGTAAAGCTGGTTGTTAAACTGACGACGGCCATACTCCGGATCCACTGCATCGATCAGATACTCATAGAGATCATCTTTAAAATGTCCAAAGCTTTTCTGATCGGTGTTATGAACCAGAAACCGATTAGCTAAGTCTTTGTGGGTACAGCCATTGCGAACCTTTCCAGTAAACTGCTTTAACGCTGCACAAAGCTGTGGTTCATCTAGGAACGTTGGATTAGGCACTGCATAGTGAGTTCGAGCCGCTTGGCTTTGGAGCGATCGGGCGGAGCGACGAACTTGATAGGTAACAAACTGCGATAGATCCAGCTCATAGCGATGCTGCATACTCGTTTGCAACGTTCGGACCGACTGCTGATCTTCCACCGAGCTGCCTTCTGTCACCAGACAGTGCGGATAAAGGTAGGGATAGCGGCGAATCAGGGTCCCGAGCGGTTGGATCTCAGGCTCCGGAACGGTATTCTGCTGCTCCAAGACTCGCGACAATCGACGCAAGGTACTAAACTGATCTGTCCTTTGAAACTGCTGGACAAGTTCACGCAGTTGACGATTGGCCTTGCTACGAGTGAGATCTGTAGGCTTCGTTGGCGAGCTTTCAAGAATACTGATTAACTGAGGAATCGCATATTGAGTTGTGGGACGACCTTGCCAACGGTTCGTCAGAATGTGACAGCAGCGATTAAGAATGAACTGAAATTCTTGAGCAGAGCTTTCGGTGAGCACAATCTGGTCGAGGCTGCGCGTAATATCACGATCGGGATAGCTAGTCCCTTCAATAATCAATTTACGGATGCGATCGAGCACTTGATCGGCACTTTCGGTCTGAACGATCGACAAGAGGTGATCGTAAAGCTTTTGCTCTTCCTGCGTAACAAGGCGATAATAACGACCCGGCTGGTCCGTTACAGACGTTGAACCCTGTTGACTCAATGATTGCCCCATGATTATGAACCCCAAAATCTCTGAACAAAAAGCTCGATTCTTAACGCCCCCTTTCCAATCCTAGTCAGACTCGGTAAAATCCGAAAGCTATAGAAAAACTTTTACCTAATCTACACGGATTGCGGCAATTCAGCTAGAGGCCACTTCATGAAGCGGTCTACCCTGAGAGAAAATCTGATCAATATTTTTAGTAATTTGACACGATTGCCATAGAGGTACTGGACTATCCTCAGCGATCAAACCAAGACTAACCCAAAATCAATCTCAGTTCTCTAAGTGAACGATCAGAGCGATCGATCGGCATTAAGGTTCCGGTGACAGTCCCTATCGTTATATATAGAGAACTAGTCTGGCACTTTATGCGTCCATAAAATGATATCTGCAACACCATCGATTGGTGATGCTAGTTATACCTATTTAGTAATCTCCGATTCCATCACGCTAATCTGCGTCATCCGACGAAGATTGAGAACGTCGCTCATGGTGCGGATTTGGGTGAAGGTCCGCTCTAGCTGCTTGTGATCGCAGATATCGATGCCCAGATCAATCACAGCCGTTTGATCGGGATAGGTCTTGACTTGGGCATTACGGACATTGATCTTGTTGTCAGTCAGACGAGAGAGCAGATCTTTCAGGACGCCAACGCGATCGATCACCTCCACCTGAACTTCAACCGGATATGTCTGAGGACGAGGAAAATCTTCACCCGCATCATTCCAGCGGACCGGAAGCAGCCGAGGACATTCGACCGTATCAAGGTTGGGACAGCCCTGACGATGAATCGAGATGCCATTGCCTCGGGTCACAACGCCCGTGATGAGTTCCCCCGGAACCGGGTTGCAGCACTTAGCAATGTGATATAGCAAGCCTTCTACGCCCGCAATGGGATAGTTTGACGGCTCCAGAATCGGCGCAGCGCGATGACTGAAGAGGGCTGGTTCTGTCTCAATGACCACCGGTTGGGCGGCCTTGATGGTGTCCCGGAGACGGTTGATGGTTTGGTTGGCGGTGACTTCGCCGTAGCCAATTCCAGCAAGGAGATCGTCCACGGTGGGATAGTTCAATTTTTCCGCCACGACCTGCATGGGAGGCGACTTGAGCATCGCTTCAAACCCGGATTTGCCCATGCCTTTTTCGAGCATGTCCCGGCCTCGGGCAAGATTTTCATCTCGATGGGAAAGTTTGTACCAATGGCGGATTTTGTTGCGGGCACCGGGGGTCACGACAAAGTTGATCCAGTCCAAGCTAGGGTGAGAGTTTTTCTGCGTAATGATCTTCACGATGTCGCCGTTTTTCAGCGCCGTGTCCAGCGTAACCATCCGTCCATTGACCTGCGCTCCCGCACAGTGATTACCCACTTCACTATGGATCCGATAGGCAAAATCTACAGGGGTCGCCCCAGGGCTGAGGGGAACCACTTCGCCTTGGGGCGTAAAGGCAAAGATCTCCCCATCAAATAAATTTTCTTTGATATTGTCGAGATATTCTTGAGCGTCCTTAAGATCGCTCTGCCAGTCGAGAAGCTGCCTTAGCCAGGTGAACTTTTCCTCTGTTGTAGAGATATTAGACGCGTTGGATCCCCCGGACTCTTTGTATTTCCAGTGGGCAGCGATTCCGTATTCGGCGACATGGTGCATTTCCAGCGTGCGGATCTGCACTTCTAGAGGCTGTCCGACCAGACCAATGACGCCCGTATGGAGGGACTGGTAGCGATTGGCTTTGGGCAGACCGATGTAGTCTTTAAATCGCCCAGGGATAGGACGAAACATGTCATGGACAATAGCAAGTGCCCGGTAACACTCATCATTGGACTCGACAATAATGCGAACGGCAGCAACGTCGTAGATTTCTTCATACTCTTTGTGCTGTTTTTGCATTTTCTGGAAAATTCCGTAGAGATGCTTAGGCCGACCGCTAACATCGACCCAACGGATGCCCAGTTGATCGAGCCGAGGTTTGAGTCGATCGGTGATTTCGTTGAGTTGGGATTCCCGATCGCCGCGTCGTTCGGCGACGAGGATTTTAGTTTCATTGAAGGAATCAGGTTCTAAGTATTTGAAACACAGATCTTCTAAGGCCCATTTGATATTTCCGATGCCGAGACGATTGGCAAGCGGGGCAAAAATATCGCGGGTTTCGCGGGCAATTCGGCGCTGCTTTTCAGGGGCAAGATGCTCTAGGGTCTGCATGTTATGAAGGCGATCGGCGAGCTTGACAACGATCACCCGAATGTCTTTGGCCATGGCTAGGAACATGCGCCGAAAGTTCTCGGCTTGCTGTTCGGTTTTGCTGGAGAACTTAAATTTTGAGAGTTTGGTAACGCCTTCAACGAGTCCTCGTACTTCGGGGCCAAAGTGCTGTTCTATTTCCTCTAAGCTTACCTCCGTATCTTCAACCACATCATGTAAGAATCCCGCTGCAATCATGCTGCTGCTGCCTCCGAGATCGCGCAAAATCCCTGCTACGGCGATCGGATGGGCGATGTATGCCTCACCGGATGCGCGGTACTGCCCTTCATGCAATCGATAGGCGAAATCAAACGCCCGACAAATTAAGTCGTTAGAGGTCGTCAGATCGGTTGGTGAATCAGTTGGCGCATGAGTTGGCGCAGGGTTATTGAGCCTGCGATCGGAGGGCCGATCGACCGAGCAGCGATTGACCATACAAGTCCGAAGCCATTCAGGGAGAATGAGTTCAGGGGGCGTGGAGGGCGCCGTTGCAGGAGCCAATGTGGAAGGGGTAAGAGTAGCAGTGGCCGCGTGAAGGGGTAGATTCATAGTGTCCGTAGGTACAACGTAGGGAAAAACGCTGAAGGCTAACGAAAACCCACTAACCCATTTGGGCTTAATCAGTGGATTTATGAGCGTTAATCTAGATACTATAAGTAAATTCGATTTCACATACTATGAAGAGATTCAGATATTGTATCAATAGTATCTATTCTTTATTCCCCTTCGATTCATCCGATCGGGTATTTACTGCGTATGATCGATCCTGATTCGGAATGGCTTTTAATGATTCAAGCCTGTGAACATTGCCTCATTCAGCACGCGCAATTCCAAGTTGCCGATCAGCCAAACGACCCTACATCCGTTAGTACTGGCCAGTGGATGAATTTTCAATCTCTGGTCCAGACTGAATTTCTGGCTCAGGTAATGCCAGCGGTTGAACGTGATCCCCAGTTACGATCGCTAGTTCCTGAAGTGGTCCGATTGATGAAACTCTTGCAGATAGACTGGCAGTTTTGGCAAGCGGCTCGGCAACCCGAGAAGCAAGCGGCTCGACGACAGCAGTTTTTTCACCATTTGACTCAGTTAGGCCAGTTGCTCAGTGCGCTTCAGAATCAGTTAGAAGGCCGTGCCGGACTGAAAAAATGCTAGTACAATGCACTGACCTGAGAACAATTCTGTTAGTCACCCTGCTTAGCTACCCCCAATTTTAGCGATCCCTTATTTCTTATGCGATCTTCCCGACATGCGCGCGTGAGCGTCAAAAAGAAAGTCAACTCGTCATCCGAGTTTCCCAGTGGTCGTCAGACCCTAGGGTTCTTGTTTAAGGCAGTGGGAATGCTTTTGTCGGGGGGGAGTTTTGTTTTGGGGTTGGTGGTGCTGTTGACCGTCTGGAAGTCGGGGGACTGGTTTTGGAAAAGCATTACCGCCTGGACGACAGAGCCTCAACCTGCACCTAAAGTGGATGTCCGATCGATCGTGGTCAAGCAAGTTCAAGACGCTAGTGAGCTAACGACAGCTATTTTCACGATGGAAGCGGTGGTCCCAACGCAGCAAGATTCCACCGTGGGCGGATTGGTGATTGGCTCGACCAAACTTTTGTACATTGCCCATGGCGAAGTGCGCGCGGGAATTGACCTAAGCAAAATTTCGGTCGCAGACGTGCAAGCCGTGGGCGAGACGCTTACCGTTAAGCTCCCCCAACCGAAGCTGCTCGATAGCAAAATTGATGTCGGTCGATCGAGCGTCTATGACTACAACCGAGGCACTCTCGGTCTTGGACCGGACGTTGCGCCGCAGCTCCAGAGTCTTGCCCAGAAAGAAGCCCTCGAAAAAATTACCCTTGCTGCTTGCGACAAAGGCATTCTGACTCAAGCTAACGATCGCGCCAAGTTGGTCATCGGTCAATTGCTTAAGGTTCCCGCTTACAAAACGGTCACAGTCCAAGTCCAACCGCCCGATCTTGCCGCCTGTAAGATCGCGTTACCGGTTCCCAGTGTCACCACGCCCAATGTGACAAGCTCATCCAGTCCGTCTGTCGCTTCTCCCACAGCTAGTCTTACCACAATTCCCACAGCTATTCCAACACCCTTGCCCAAGGTTCAAGTTCGCTAAAGCCGTATTGCTAACATTACAGTGTTGCCAACATCGCAATTGTCAACATCACATCTGAGGAAGGTCGATCGCCATGACCGTCGCAACTGACCCACGAATGACGCTGAAGGACTATCTGACCTATGACGATGGTACAGAGACTCGCTATGAGCTTGAAGATGGAGTCTTAATCGAGATGGGTGCTGAAAATCCGTTGAATCCTCAGATTGCCAGTTTTCTACTGAGCGTCTTTTTTCAGTTGGGTGTCCCCATTTATCGATTAGTGATTGAACATCAAATAGGAGTGAGTTCCACTAGAGCAACCGCCCGTCAGCCTGATTTGATGGTGCATTCTGAGGGAGGCGTCGGACGCTGCAATTATGCACGATGGAAAGCTGCTCCAGTTCAGTGCTCCACCGCCGATGTTAGTGGTCGAAATCGTTTCGAGTAGAGATACGGATCAAAAGTCTCGATCGCGCGATTATGTGGATAAGCGACGGGAGTATGCGGCGAGGGGGATTCCTGAGTATTGGATTGTGGATCCGATCGCTGAGATGATGTTAATTTGTACCTTGAGCGATCGGTCCTATCAAAGTGTTGAGTTCCGGAACAACGACACTTTAATTTCGCCCACGTTCCGAGCGCTAGACCTGACCGCAGAGCACGTTCTGAGAGCAGGACGATAGGCATCCATTTTCACTGGCTCAACTGGCGAGTTGAAGTTGATTGGCTCTAAGCTGACCGCAGGCTGCATCGGCATCAAGTCCACGGGCACGTCGGACACTGGCAGCGACGTTTTTGGACTTGAGGGCGCTGAGGAAGACTTGGAGTTGTCGATCGCTGGGGCGCTGATAGTCCACTTCGTTGATGGGGTTGTAGGGAATCAGGTTGACATGGCTCTGAAAGCCCTTAAGCAGATTGGCGAGTTCGTAGGCATGATCGCTGTGATCGTTGACGCCTGCTAAAACGACATATTCAAAGGTGACACGGCGTCCGGTCACGTTAACGTAGTTGCGGCATTCTGCGAGAAGCGCCTCTAGTGGATATTTCTCAGCCGAGGGAATGAGCTGAGTACGAACTTTTTGGTTGGAGGCGTGGAGGCTGACGGCGAGGGTGGCCTGGAGGTGATGATCGGCGAGGCGGGTGATTTGGCCGGGGATCCCAACGGTGGAAATCGTGATGTAGCGTTGTCCGATGCCGATGTCTTGGTTCATCGATCGAACGGATTCGACCACGGTGTCTGCATTCAGGAGCGGCTCACCCATGCCCATGAACACGACGTTACTGACGCGATGTCCGAAGTCGGATTGGACGGTGAGAATCTGATCTACAATCTCGTGGCGCTCTAGGTTCCGCGTAAATCCGCCTTTTCCAGTAGCACAAAAGTCACAGTTCATCGGACAACCCACCTGAGACGACACGCAAACGGTCAGGCGATCGAGCTTCGTTTGACCATTTTGATAGGCGGGAATACCAACCGTTTCGATGATTTGGCCGTCGTTTAGCTTGAGCAGATACTTCACGGTGCCATCGGATGACGGCGCACGGTGAGCAATGGTCGATCGGCCAATGTTCAAGTCTGCCACCGTATCGCGCCACGCCTTCGGAAACACCGACACCTCGGCCAGCGAATGAATGCCGCGCTCATAGATCCATTGGTGAAGCTGCTTGCCTCGGTACGCCGGCTGGCCTTGGGTCTGAATCCACTGGCTCAGTTCCTCAACCGATGCACCGATGAGAGGGGCGATCGTAGGCAACGGGGTTGGAGACGCAACAGTATTCACGGGCGGGAGTGCTCAATAGCGCAAAGAACGCTGACTAGTCTAACAGACGCTTTCCCCTGGTTGCTGTGAATTGCGATCGGTGAATTGCGTCAGTTTGTTTTCGTACTGTAAATCTAGGCTATAGTTTTCATAGAGATTAGATTATAGTGAAGCTAAATGCTTAAACAGCAATAATTTACAATATTCTTTGTGTGATATCGATATACTTTTTGTATCAAAAAACTTTGTATTTATATTCAGAGAGCTTATTTTTGACGATGATAAAGAATGAGAGATTATTAAGTTTCCCTAGGTTATGGTCTGAATGGTTTTGCCTCTACTTTCCGGGTCCACACTGCCGAATAGTCTAGTGAATAGTCCAGATCTCTTCCTGAGTGCCTTAGAGAGAATTCCAGAGCCGATCGTTCTCTCTCAGCCTGAGGGGACAGTGACTTATGTCAATACGTCAGCTCGTCAGGTGTTGAAATTGGAGTTGGGGCGATCGGTAACGACGAGACTGTTGCCGGAGGATTCAGCTAAGGTGATTGAGTCGATGGGAGGAGGAGAGTATGACGGTGATCTAAAATTTTATCTAGCTGAAACGCACAGTATTCCAGTGGCCGTGGCGGTGCGAGTTATTGCAGAGGAGGTCTGGCTGTGGCGGTTTCAGGATTTGACGCGGCAGTCGCAGATGGCAGCAGAATGGGCAGCGGAAAATACTTTGTTAGAGCGATCGAGTCGGTATAAATCAGAGTTTTTGGCGAATATGTCCCACGAGTTGCGGACGCCATTGACGTCGATTTTGGGGTTTTCGTCAATCTTGAAGCAGCAGATTTTTGGGGCGCTCAATCCAAAACAAGAAACGTACATGCATCAGATTCATCGCAGTGGACAGCATCTTCTCGCGTTGATTAATGACATGTTAGATCTCTCAAAAATTGAAGCCGGACAGATGTCGCTGGAAAAAATTCAGCTCACGGTGCGGTTAATTTGTCAGGAGTCTATTGATCTGGTTCAAGCACAGGCGAGCGCCCGCGAAATTGTTATTAAGCTAACCATTGTGGCTCCCGTTCAGTTTCTCTATGCAGATGAACTTCGGGTTCGCCAAATGTTGCTCAATCTCTTAAGTAATGCGATCAAATTTTCACCCCCGTCTGGTGAAATAAATGTCATGGTGACCCAAGGATCGGGCATTGTGAATATTGCGGTGCGAGATGAGGGTGATGGAATTCCGCTGAATAAGCAGGGACTCATTTTCAGACCGTTTCAGCAGGTGGACCCGGTGCGCGACAGGCGTCAGCAGGGGACGGGGTTGGGACTGGCCTTGACGCAACATCTAGCAGAACTTCATCAGGGAACGGTGACATTTGAGTCGGAGCCTGGAGTGGGCAGTTGTTTTGTGTTGCGGTTGCCGGAGTGTGGACAGGGGGCGGTGTGGGATAGCAATCGGCGAGGTCGCGATCGGCGGGAGGGCGATCGGCGGGAGAGCGATCGGCGACAGGGGCGGCGAAAAGGGGATGAGGAGAGAAGGGAGAATTGAGAAGGGCGAAGGGAGCCTGTAGAATGCTGAGTATTGCGATCGGTGGGCACTATGCTGAACTTGGGTGTGACTTGGGGTGTGAGTTTAGGGACAAATCTGGGTTTGGAAACGCTGGGATTTGTGTTTATGTCGCCCGGTGCAGTTGCGTTTGAAATAGGGCCGCTAGTGGTGCGGTGGTATGGTTTGCTCATTGCGGGGGCCGTGCTGTTGGGGGTGAATGTGTCGTCCTGGTTGGCAGTGCGGCGCGGGGTGGACCCGGATTTGGTGGCGGATTTGGCGTTTGCGTTGGTGTTGGGGGCGATTCCGGGGGCGCGAATTTATTATGTGCTGTTCCAGTGGAAGGATTATGTGGGTCATCCGGAAAAGATGGTGGCTATTTGGGAAGGCGGAATTGCCATTCATGGGGCGATTTTAGGTGGGATGTTGGCGGCGTGGGGGTTTGCGCGGTGGAAGAAAATCTCGTTTTGGGTGCTGGCGGATATTGTGGCTCCGGCGTTGATTTTGGGGCAGGCGATCGGACGGTGGGGCAATTTCTTTAATTCAGAAGCGTATGGGTCTCCGACTGAATTACCGTGGAAATTGTTTATTCCATCCGATCGACGCTTTCCAGGGTTTGAACGTATTGCGTATTACCACCCGACGTTTTTGTATGAGTCGGTGTGGAATGTGATGGTGTTTGGGCTAGTGTTAGGCTTATTTTTGCGTTTGGGCAACCGAGTGCGACCGGGGTTTATTTTTTCGGTGTATGCAGTTGGCTATAGCCTGGGTCGGCTGTGGATTGAGGGGTTGCGATCGGATAGCCTGATGGCGGGAGGACTGAAGATGGCGCAGGTGGTGAGCTTGGTCGGCATTGGGCTGGGACTTATGGGACTATTTATGTTTTCTAAAATGGAAAAACCCTCGAAAACCAATGGTCTACGAGGGAAATAAGTCAGGGTGCATCTACCATTTAACTGTTCGCCCTCAAGTGAGGGCTGTCCGGACAGTTTTATATTTTATGAGCTTGTATCTTATGAACTTATATTTTATTGGGGGTGGGCGATGCTGAACCAGACGATGGGCAATCTAGAACAAATCCTTTTTCGCCACGGTTATTTATGTCACCCTCTCGCCATACTCCACACCAAATTCTAAAATCCGTTTGGGGCTATGACCAATTTCGGGGCAATCAAGGGGAGGTTGTTCAGGCGCTTTGCGAACAACGAGATGCGATCGTCGTGATGCCCACAGGAGGCGGAAAGTCGATTTGTTTTCAGGTGCCAGGGCTGGTGTTACAGGGGCTGACCCTTGTGATTTCACCGTTGATTGCGCTAATGGAAAACCAAGTGCAGGCGCTGAAGGCTAAGCGGGTTCCGGCGGAGCTGTTGCATTCTCAACTCGATCGATCGAAGCAAAAACAGATTCTCCATGCACTCGATGTGGGTGCGCTCAAACTGCTATACCTATCGCCGGAAACATTGCTGAGTGATGCGGTGATGAGTCGGTTACTAGAACCGGAGTTGCGGATTAGCAGTTTGATTTTGGATGAGGCGCATTGTCTGGTGCAGTGGGGGGATGCGTTTCGTCCGGCTTATCTGGAATTGGGCACGGTGCGCGATCGACTTCTAGCGGTAAAAATTCATAAAACGCCTATCAACATTGCGGCCTTTACCGCGACGGCAAATCCCATTGAACAAGCGACAATTGAATCCGCCTTGAAACTGCAAAATCCCGCTCATTTTGTTGAGGTGCCCTACCGATCGAATCTTTACCTCCAGGTCCAACGGGTGTGGACGCCGCACGATCGCCGGAGTAAGCTGCTGACGTTCATTCGATCGCAAGTGAAGGCATCCGGTGCGATCGCATCAGGGATCGTTTATGTGCGTACGCGGAAGGATTCAGAAGAGATTGCGGAATGGCTGAGGAGTCACAATATTCTCGCTGGGGCGTACCATGCAGGATTGCTAACCCGTGAGAAACGGCAGATTGAGGCCGATTGGATGGGCGATAGAGTCGCGTGTGTGGTGGCAACTTCGGCCTTTGGGATGGGGGTGGATAAGCCAGATGTGCGCTGGGTAGTGCAGGTACAGCCGCCGTTTTGGCTGAGTGAGTATGTGCAGGAAATAGGACGGGCAGGGCGTGATGGTCAACGCGCCATTGGGCTGACGCTGGTGAGTGAATCAACGGGATGGATTGATGCAGTGGATTCGCAGAGCTGGAATCACACGCTACAGCAATTGAAAACGCAATTGGGAACGCGATCGGGTGCTGATTTGGTCAAAGCGATTCCGAAGAAACCGGAAGTGCAACAGTATCTCAATCACAAGGGATGTCGCTGGAATTATATTCAATCATTTTTTGGCATAACGACGGTGAATCCGGCGGGATGTGGCCACTGCGATTGGTGTTTGAGCCGATGAGATGAGGGGCTAGTGCGCTGCGCGGTTTTCGGCTGGCGGATGATCAATATGAGCCGATCGTCAATGGTCAAAGTCTAGGATTAGGATTACGTCTAGAGGTTGATGGAAAGCTTATTTCGTTCTATCGATTAGATAATGGTAAGAAGTTGTTGATTCCACTGGAGCTACATGAAAGGGCGGAACAGTTTCAAGCCAAAGCCTATCAGTCAGAAGCTAAAGCCCGTCAATCAGAAGCTAAAGCCCGTCAGTTGGAATATCAATCTCAACAACTTGAAGAACAGTTGATCGCCGAACGATCGCAAGCTCAGGCTCAAATACATAAATTACAACAGCAACTCGATCGCTACCGTGAACGACTAGGTGAATAATTAGATTATTTTGCCGATGCGCTCAAGAATGCGGCTGCACTGCTCTATTTAAGCCATTTTTTGGGGAAATGGGGCGATCGGTAAAAAATAGGGGAAAATCTTTACCCTAAAGTTTTTATAGAAAGTGTGCTGCGTTACGGATCGGGAATCGGCAGAGTGTAAGTATGGTCAAAACGAGAACCAAAAGGAATAGATTTGATGATCTACTGCTTCGGGCGATCGAGCTAGACACTTCACACATCGATCACAGGTTGAGTTTCATGGTTGGGCAATTGGCATGGTTGACGGGCGGCGCTGCGGCAATTGGAGTGATGACAAGTTGGGTTTCAACGTTGGGGCTAATGGCGGAGAGGGCGCGAGATAAAGCGCAAAGTGATGTAAAAGCAGTGAGCCCAATTACAGAAGTTCGGGTGTGGGATGGCGGGGCACGGGCACCTTGGCAGACGGGGCGACTGACGGTTCCGGATCTCAATCCGGCGGTTGCAACTCAGAACTCCCCCCTCCGCCCCTACGATCGACAGGTCGCGAAGCTCTTTGAGCTGACCTATTCGCAATGTCAAAACAACTTACAGTTGCAGGGAATGCAGTGGATCTACGAAGCGGCCAACGGCAACGTCAACTTAGGACAGTTCCAGATTCGGTGCCAGACGGCAG
>JAYVVL010000004.1:0-6873 GCA_043787035.1 Synechococcales cyanobacterium | reverse complement strand
TTGCTCAGGCTAATAGTAACAATCCCCTCGTGATTCTCCAGCAGATTCGCCCGATTCAGGTCTCCTTCGCCGTACCCGAGTCCAATCTGCCGGAAATTCAAAAGCGCATGAACAACGCCAAACTCAGCGTTGATGTCAATTTCACCGGAAATCCCGATCGACCCATTTCCGGCGTGTTGTCCTTTGTAAATAACACCGTCGATAGTGCCACGGGAACCATTCAACTCATCGGTGATTTTCAAAATACCCAGGGCAAGCTGTTTCCAGGACAATTTGTCAATGCAACGCTGACCCTAAAACAGGAAATCAATGCCACCGTCGTCCCATCCCAAGCAGTGCAAAATGGCCCTAAAGGTCAGTTCGTCTTTGTTGTGAAACCGGATGATACGGTAGAAAACGTTCCAGTGGTAGCGACTAGTACGATCGAGGGACTAAGCGTAATCCAAAAAGGGTTGCAACCGGGCGATAAGGTGGTGATTGACGGTCAAGCGAATCTCGTTACGGGTGGGAAGATTCGGATTCAGGAGGAGAACCCAGATTCAAAAGGCGATCCGAACGCTTTAAAGAATGGGGATCCAAACGCCTCGGGTAATGCTGGAGAGAATGCTGGAAAAGATTCAAATTCGGGCGATCGTAAATCGGGCAAATCAAAACGCCCATCGCAAAAATCCGGCGATAGCACTGCCAAACCATCCGGAGAAGCACCATGAATCCTTCTGAACTGTTTGTCCGTCGCCCGATTATGACAACGCTGGTGATGGCGGCGATTTTGATTTTTGGACTGATGAGCTATCGATTACTGCCCATCAGCGACTTGCCTAACGTTGATTATCCCACGATTCAAGTGACCGCTGCGCGACCCGGTGCTAGCCCTGAAACCATGTCGGCATCGGTGGCACGACCCTTAGAAAAACAGTTTTCTAGCATTGCTGGACTTGATTCTCTAAATTCCACCAGCACGTTAGGTAAAACTCAACTCACCCTGCAATTTAATTTAAGTCGCAGCATTGATGATGCGGCCCAGGATGTCGCTTCAGCGATCGCAGCAGCCTCCGGGCAGATTCCCAACGACTTGCCTAACCCGCCAACCTACAGCAAAGTCAATCCCGCCAACCAGCCCATTCTCTATCTTTATCTCAAATCCCCCACCCTGCTTCTCTCCGAGGTCGATAACTTTGCCGAAACCTACCTCGCCCAAAAACTCTCCACTCTCAACGGCGTCGCCCAAGTCCAAGTCTACGGCTCCCAAAAATACGCTGCCCGAGTCCAGCTCAACCCACAAAAACTCGCCAGCTATCAGGTCGGACTCGATCAAGTCCAAACGGCCATCCAGCAGGGCAACGTCAATCTCCCCACCGGAAGCCTATCTGGAACTCAAAAAAACTTCACCATCCAAACCAACGGACAACTCAAGGACGCCGCCGCCTACCGAAAACTAATTGTGTCCTACCGCGAGGGCGCACCGATTTATTTAGAGCAACTGGGTAATGTGCTCGATGGCGTCGAAAATACTCAAGTTGCAAGCTGGTATAACGATGACAAAGCCATCATTCTGACCATTCAACGCCAGCCTGGGACCAACACAGTGGAGGTCGTTGACACGATCAAGAACTTGTTGCCCAATTTGAAAGATCAGATTCCAGGTTCGGTTGAAGTTGGCGTTTTATATGACGCGTCCCAATCCATTCGAGAGTCTGTAGATGACGTGAGATTTACATTTATGCTCACGATCGCCCTTGTAATCCTTGTCATCTTTCTATTTTTACGCAACCTATCCGCAACTGTCATTCCCAGCTTAGCGTTGCCGATTTCACTGATTGGGACATTTGTGGTGATGAATCTGTTGCATTACTCATTGGATAATCTATCGATGATGGCGTTGACGTTATCCGTGGGGTTTGTCGTTGATGATGCGATCGTGATGCTAGAAAACATTGTGCGTCACTTAGAGATGGGCGAGTCGCCTCTAGAAGCTGCCCTGAATGGGTCGAGGGAAATCGGATTTACGATTCTATCCATGACTCTTTCATTGGTAGCCGTGTTCATTCCTATGTTGTTTATGCAGGGATTGCTAGGACGATTGTTTCATGAATTTGCTGTGACGATCGCTGTTTCAATTTTGGTTTCCGGTTTTGTGTCCTTGAGTCTCACGCCGATGTTGTGCAGTCGGTTTCTCCGTCCGGTGAATCATGCCCAGCAAAGTCGGCTGTACCGGGCTTCAGAAAATGCCTTTAATCGGGTCCTAGATGGATACGATCGGAGTCTCAAGGTAGCGCTGAAATACCATCGGACGACGATGATTTTGTCGGCAGCGATGATGGTGGTCACGATCGGCTTATTTGCAGTGGTACCGAAGGGCTTTATTCCCAGCGAAGACAAAGGACAAATCACAGCCATTACCCAAGCCGCTCAGGATTCGTCCTTTGAAAACCTTGTGCGACACCAGCAGGAGGTGGTCGCAATGATTCGGCAGGATCCGGATGTCGATGTGGTGAATTCTAATATTGGACCGGGATCGAGCGCGACGGGAAGCGGGGCAGCGGTGGCGGGAAATTCGGGGAACTTATTTATTCGGTTGAAAGATCGATCGCAGCGCCACCTAGGAGCCGACGAAATCCTGCAACGCTTGCGATCGCAACTCGCAACGATTCCTGGCATTCAGGTCTTTTTGCAAAATCCTCCGGCTATTGCGATCGGAACTCAGCAGAGCACTGGACTCTACCAGTTCTCTCTGCAAAGCTCCGATGTGAAACCGTTACAGCAATACGTCCCGCAACTCGTGGATGAACTCAAAGCGCTATCGCAAATTCAGGATGTGGACAGCGACTTACAATTTACATCCCAGGTCAATCTGACGATCGATCGGGATAAAGCTGCCGTTCTTGGCATTACGCCACAGCAAATTGAAAGTGCCTTAAGAAGTTCTTACGGAGCCTATCAAATCTCCACCATCTACGCAGCGAGTAATCAATACAAAGTCATCCTAGAACTAGATCCACACTATCAAACGGATCCCAGCTCCTTAATGCAGCTTTATATTAAATCCAGTCCGGTGAGTACCTTTGCAACCTTCTCACCGGGAACGACACCGTTAATGATTAATCACGTTGGTCGTATGAATGCGGCAACGATTTCGTTTAATCTTACCCCTAGAACGTCCTTGGGAGAGGCGACTCAGGCGATCGATCGTCTCGTTCGTGACATTATTCCCGACAGCATCGCTACCAGCTTCCAAGGGGCCAGCCAAGTATTTCAAAGTGCGTTACCTAATCTGTTGCTGCTCTTGTTAATTGCAATTCTAGTTATCTATTTAATCTTAGGGATCCTATACGAAGATTTTCTTCATCCCATTACGATTCTATCCGGACTTCCTTCAGCGGGGTTTGGGGCATTGCTAACATTAATCATCTTTCACGTTGAACTAAATGTTTACTCCTTCATTGGCATGATGTTACTCGTGGGTATTGTTAAAAAGAATGGGATCATGATGGTGGATTTTGCGATCGAGGCACAGCGGGAACATCATCAGAAGCCTTCTGACGCAATCTATCAAGCCTGTCTCTTGCGGTTTCGACCCATTATGATGACGACGATGGCCGCCTTAATGGGGACGTTACCGATCGCCATTGGCTTAGGGGCAGGATCAGAAGCTCGCCGACCGTTGGGGATTGCGGTGGTCGGTGGATTGGTATCTTCGCAAATTTTAACCTTGTACTTGACGCCTGTGTTTTATATCTACATGGAAGCATGGCGTCGATCGTTGATGCAGGGAAGGTTCCGACAATTTTTCGCTTCTACGGAAATTCGATAAGGGAGCATAAACGGGATGAATCTTTCTGCCTTTTTTATTCGTCGTCCGGTCATGACCACCTTAGTGACCTTAGGCATTCTATTTTTTGGATTGATGAGTTATGGTCTGTTGCCGATTAGTGCGCTGCCTCGCGTCGAGTATCCCTTTATTAGCGTTTCCGCCAGCCTTCCCGGAGCTAATCCCGATACCATGTCTTCCGCTGTTGCAGCGCCCTTAGAACGGCAGTTCACCGAAATCGCTGGACTCAATTCCTTTAACTCCACTAGCTCCACAGGTAGCGCAAATATTTCACTGCAATTTGACTTTAGCCGTCGTGTTGATGATGCCGCAAAAGATGTCCAAGCTGCCATTTCCGCAGCGATCGGACAGTTGCCCTCAGGAATGCCCAAACCCCCGACTTACCGCAAAGTCAACCCCTCTGTTCCACCGATTCTCTATCTTTATCTCTATTCCAAGACCCTGCCGATCGCCCAGGTGAATGAAGCAGCAGAAATCACAATAGCCCAGCCCATTTCCATGATTGACGGCGTGGCGCAAGTGCAGGTTTATGGTCAAAAGCAATATGCTGTGCGGGTTCAGCTTGATCCAAGTGCATTGGCCGCCCGATCGATCGGACTGGATCAAGTTCGCACCGCTATTCAACAAAACAATGTGGAATTGCCTACGGGAAGTCTGTCAGGTCCGGACAAAAGTTATATGATTCAGGCGAATGGACAATTGATGAATGCCGATGCGGTGCGATCGATGATTGTGTCCTACAAAAATGGTGCAGTGGTTCGGCTTCAGGATGTCGCGACCGTTAGTGATGATGTACAAAACAATAAAGTATCGAATCGCTACAGTGATAAAAATGTTTCTAATCAGCCATCTATTGTACTAGCCGTACAGCCGCAGCCTGATGCCAATACGGTCGAAATTGTAGATACTATTCAGCAACAGTTACCCACGCTACGTGCCCAAATTCCTAGCTCGATCGAACTCGGTATTATATACGATCGATCGCAAACCGTTCGCGCTTCTGTCGATGATGTTAAATTTACGTTGCTGCTGTCGATCGGTTTAGTGGTGCTGGTAATTTTCTTGTTTTTGCGGGACTTTGCCGCGACGATTATTCCCAGTTTAGCCTTGCCTGTTTCTATTATTGGGACATTTGCAGGAATGTATTTGCTGGGATACTCCCTAAATAATGTCTCATTAATGGCATTAACCTTGTCTGTAGGATTCGTCGTTGATGATGCGATCGTGGTTCTAGAAAACATCGTGCGACACCGAGAACTGGGCGAGGGTCCGATCGAAGCGGCACTCAAGGGATCTCAAGAAATTGGATTTACCATTGTATCGATGACGCTTTCATTGGTTGCGGTGTTTATTCCCATTATCTTTATGAGCGGTATCATCGGTCGTCTGTTTCATGAATTTGCGATTACCATTTCGATCGCTATTCTGATTTCAGGGTTTGTGTCCTTAACGTTAACTCCAATGTTGTGCAGTCGATTTCTTCGATCGTCCCACAGCCAGCGCCCAAATCGATTCTCTCGTTTACTAGAAGGCGGTTTCGATCGCCTTCTCAAAGGCTACGAATGGAGTCTTAAACCCGTTCTAAAATATCGCCGCATTACAATATTTGGCTCAATTCTAATCCTGGTTCTTACGGGATATCTATACACCTTGGTTCCCAAAGGCTTCATCCCGAACGAAGACACGGGACAACTCATGAGCAACACCAAAGGCGCACAAGATATCTCCTTTGATGAAATGCTGCTGCACCAACAGGCGATCGTAGACATCCTGCGCAAAGACCCTAATATTGAAGCCCTCAATTCGATCGTCGGAGCGAGTGGTCCCAATGCCTCTGTCAACTCAGGGCGTATTATTATTCGACTAAAACCGCGCTCAGAACGCAAGCTCAGTGCTGATGAAATCATTCAAGACCTCACCCCCAAACTCCGTAAAGTCCCAGGGATTCAAGCCTTCTTGCGATCGCCCCCGGCTATCCCGATCGGCGGCCAACAAACCAACTCCCCCAACCAATTTACCCTCCAAAGTCTCAACCCCGACGACCTTCGTAAAGTCGTCCCTCCTCTACTCAACAAAGTCAAGAATATTCCTGGACTCCAAGGCGTGGATAGTGATTTACAACTAAATACACCGCAGGTCGAAGTCAAGGTCGATCCCGATAAAGCCGCTCGCCTAAATGTCACCGCTGCGATCGTTCAAAAAACCCTAAGCGATGCCTATGGATCAGGACAAGTCTCCACGATCTATACGCCTAATAATCAATTTACGATCGTCATGGAACTGCAACCCAACTATCAGCGAGAACCGAGTGCGCTTTCCATGCTTTACGTCCGATCAAATACTGGACAATTGATTCCTCTCAGTGCGATCGCCACTCTGAACCAAACAGTCGGACCCCTCTCGATCGCTCATTTATCGGGGATTCCCTCCGCTACAATTTCCTTTGACACACTTCCTGGTGTATCACTCAGTAACGTCACAGATGCGATTAGAGCAGCAGCAGCAGACATCCTGCCCTCTACAGTGACAGCGGGTTTCCAGGGATCGACCCAAGCCTTTCAGCAATCCTTCAGTAATTTAGGATGGTTGCTTTTAGTGTCGATCGTTGTGATTTATTTAATTTTAGGAATCCTGTACGAAGATTTCATTCACCCATTGACGATTTTATCCGGATTGCCATCTGCTGGATTTGGAGCGCTGTTAACCCTTTTGATTTTTCAAGTGGAGTTAAATCTCTATTCCTTCATTGGCATTATTCTACTCGTTGGCATTGTCAAAAAAAATGGCATCATGCTCGTAGACTTTGCGATCGAACAACAGCACATTCATCATAAAACTCCATTAGAAGCGATTTACAACGCGTGTATGGTGCGATTTCGTCCCATTATGATGACGACAATGGCGGCTTTGATCGGCACCTTGCCAATCGCCCTAGGAACTGGCGCTGGTTCTGAGTCTCGGCGTCCCTTGGGTATTGCGATCGTGGGTGGACTGCTATTTTCACAGGTGTTGACGCTATATCTAACGCCCGTGTTCTATACCTA
>JAYVVL010000003.1:0-17967 GCA_043787035.1 Synechococcales cyanobacterium | reverse complement strand
GCAAAGGCTCGATCGTGGCCGTGGTGGGAACAGGAATCAGTCGCGTGTCCGATCTCGAAACTACCGATTTTTTAGCGGGCTATAATTTTGTTAATGACAATGCCGATGCGACAGACGATCACGGTCATGGCACCCACATCGCAGGCACAATAGCACAATCTACCAACAATGCCTTCGGAGCCGCAGGCATAGCACCCGAAGCTAGCCTCATGCCTATAAAGGTTCTCAGCATTGGCGGAAACGGAACGGTCGCCGATATTGCAGAGGGAATTCGCTATGCCGCAGACCACGGTGCCCATGTGATTAATCTCACGATGGTGGGCGATGGCAACAGCATCTTCCTCCAAAAAGCGATCGACTATGCCGATCGTAAGGGAGCCGTCATCATTGCCCCAGCCGGAAACAGCAGTCGCACTGCCGCCGCTTATCCCGCCCGTTATCGCCACGTTCTGGGCGTCGCAGCCCTTGATAGCAAGGGCCAAAAAGCGCCCTATTCCAACGGCGGAGCAGGCGTCGATATCTCAGCGCCCGGAGGCTGGATCGAGGGCGAGGACCCCGCAGGCGGTATCATCCAAAACACCTTCGATAGCCGAATGCAGGTCTCCATTTTTGCGCCCTACCAAGGAACCAGCATGGCTGTCCCTCATGTCTCTGGCGTCGCAGCGCTGATTCACTCGATCGGCATCACGGATCCAAGCGAAATTGGTACAATTTTGATGCGATCGGCGCAAAAACCATCTCGGGATGCCCGAAATGACTACGGATTGGGGAAATTAAATGCTAGTGCAGCTCTGAAACTGGCCCAACAGCCGACTCGTCCACCGCCGAATCTATTCGATCAGTGGCGCGATCGGGGCTATATTGATGCGCGACTCTGGTTGGATGAAAATGAAATCGCAGCACCGTCTAAGCTCATAATGGCGGGGATTACGTTGATTTTGGCAGGGAGCTTAGGTCAGCTTGGCTGGAATGGTCTGACTTGGCTGGGAATGCTGCTAGGAAGTTGTGGTTTATTTCTAGTACGCGGAATCTATTTGATGGATGTCTCTCAACTTCCCTTTCGGATTTTGGGGAGTACGCTTCCGGAACTCTGGAACGTGTTTCAAGGCGATTCCATGCTTAATCCGCTCACCGCAAGCGTTTTGATTCCGGGGCTATTGGGCACATTGAGCCTTTGGATTCCCAGACTCAAACCGGGCGCGGTTGGATTATGCTTGGGGATGACCGCATCGTTGCTCGTCTATGGCATCACAGACCCAGCATTGCAGTGGATCGGGTCGTCAGTCGCTGCTCAGATATTTCTCTTCGTCAATAGTCTGTTGTGTTGGATGGGCGCACGCTATTTAATCTTGCCTTGGACTGACTTTATTCAGGGGTTGGTTCAGCCTTGGCCGATTCGCTATTGGCAAGGACGCTGGGACGCCCGCCCGATCGGTCTCCAGCCTAGATCTCGCAACCGCAGATCCAAAACGAGACCGTCCACCCAATCACCCCCACCTCTTCCCACCTCTTCCCCTCGCACAAAGCCAAAGCCGCGCGATCGTTAACGTAGAAAGGGCGGACGTTTTAAATCGGTCGGTTTGGATTTAACAATCTCACTCATGAATCGGCGAAGCGCCTGTTCTCGATTTTTCATAAACTCAGACCAAAATCCGGGCTGAAACTCATCCATGGTTTTGGCAAGTGCCCAAACATCAACAGCAAGAATGTTGTAAAGCGTTTCATCCTCACGGCGAAGCGAATTGATTTGGTCTAAGACCTGCTCATCATTCTTGTCAGCCTCTTGATTCTGATCGGTGTTCAACAGCATAAAACTTCACTCCAGCTTGAGGTACAGGGGCTATGGATGGAAATACACAGATGAAGATATGAAATTCAGGTTTTCTTCGAGAGTTTGAGGATGAATGCCTATCTTAAGGGCGAATAGGCTTAGCATTCCTAAATTCAAACCGAAACCTAACGCTTCCATTATAAAAAATATAGCCGTAGTCAAAATCATAACAAAGGTGCAAATTTTAAACTTTACGGTTAAATGATAATCGTTTTAAATACCTACTCAGCATGATTCTCATGAATGCTGGGTGATTGTGGTTAGATGATTGATAAAGGCTTGATGGCAAACAGCGACCTCTCGGGCGATCGAAGAGTCGCTGGTCGTTAAGGTCTTTCTGAGACTTCACATTTTTTAAGCGTCATTCCGTCAATCACCCTCGATAATGAGAGTACTGTTCATATTTCTTAACTTTCAAGTTGAGGCTAGGAGTCCGTATGATGCGCAAAGTTCCGTTGGCAATGATTGGGCTAATTGTGGGGGGATTGCTGACAAGCGTAGGTTTCTATGCTTATTTTACCAATCAGTACACGTTGAATCTTGCCGGATTTTTCTATGGAATTCCAATTTTACTGGGTGGCTTTGCGCTGAAGGCCGCAGAATTGAAGCCTGTTCCCTTGAGACCGACGACGCCTGAAGTGCTTGCCCTTCGAAATGAGCAAGCGACACCTGCCCAGCTTCAGATTTTTAAAGATATTACTCGCTATCGATACGGACAGGAAGCGCATTTGGATTTGGCGCTTGGAGCTTTGGGGCTGAGTCCGACTGTAGACGAGCGCCCGATTATCACGGGCGTCTGGGAAGAGTCCGTCGATGGAGCTTATGCGATGGTCATGGAGTTTGAGTCGTTTCTGATTACATTGGAGACTTGGAAAGAGAAGGAAGATAAGATGACGCGCTTCTTTGGTCCTGATGTCAAAGCTCGGGTTGCCCCAAGTCCTAATAAAGAGAATTATGTCGAAGTCTCTCTGATTACGTCGCCGGGAGAAAGTGCAAGTCTGACGTTTGGTGTTGCGGATCCGAATAAGCGAACGTTATTTCTATAGGGTTGCTCTGTAGGCTATTTCTCTAGCCGAATCGCGTACCACTGAAGATATTGACCGGGGTCAAGCTTGAGTTCACACACGGTATCAAGTAGAGACTGAACTTGATTTTCGGGAGTGAGTAACCGCACGTCTTCGGGG
Organism: Synechococcales cyanobacterium; assembly: GCA_043787035.1. GTDB lineage: Bacteria > Cyanobacteriota > Cyanobacteriia > Leptolyngbyales > Leptolyngbyaceae > JAAFJU01. The sequence goes on along the minus strand of JAYVVL010000003.1, from coordinate 14,952 downwards.
ATCAAGTCCGGTTCTTTTTGGAAAAGTAATCGGAGTTTGTCACGGAGTTCATCGCGGGTAAGCAAAGTCTCGGGTTGGTCAGTTTCTAAGACCACATAGTGCTCTTCGCTGTAGAGGGCGCGATCGTTAGGTGTGTCATCAACCATGGGGCGTCATATTCTCAAGGGGTTCAACTAAAATACCGCATCTAGGTCAGCCTTGTGGTCTGCTTTAGATGCGGTATTTTATCGTTCACTGATGGAAAAGATTGAGAAAACCCCTATTTAGTCTTCACAGCATCTTTAGCTGCTTCACCTGTTTTTTCAGCCGCCGTGCCCGCAGCACCCTTCACAGCAGCACCCGCTTTACCGGCTGCTTCACCAGCAGTTTTAGCTGCTTCGCCTGCTTTGCCTGCTGCTTCGCCTGCTTTATCAGCAGCATCGCCCGCTTTTTTACCCATTTCGCCGCCCACGCCTTTAGCCGCCTCGCCCGCTTTTTTAGCGGCTTCGCCTGCTTTACCAGCCGCTTCGCCTGCTTTACCAGCCGCTATGCCCGCTTTATCAGCCGCTATGCCCGCTTTATCAGCCGCTGTGCCCGCTTTTTGCTTGACGGCTTCCATGGGAGCCTTGGGTGCAGGAGCTTCAGGTGCGGGAGCAGTATCGCTACAAGCAGTCAGGGACACAATAGCAAGGGTGCTAAGAGCAAGACCCAATAGATTCTTTTTCATGATCGTATGACCTTAGATGGTGTGATGAAGATATTTTGGGTGTGGGAGAAGCGCGCCTTAACGGACGTTCTGTATTAGGATACGGGGCAAACTTGCTTTTGCAGCATAAATTTATAAATTTCCATCCTGAAATAGTTTTTTGAAGCCCTTGTAGACTGCATTAATCGCGCTGACTCAACCGTTTTACCGCTTCTCCAGAGAGCATTTGATGGGTCTCTTGCAAAATTTGAGGAATCATTGCTGAAAAAGGACTATTGACGAGGAAGGGTTGGAGTTGATCCACCTGAACGGAGTCGGCACGCGATCCGGGGAACCAGTGGCTCCCTTGACCGCCGAGGAGGTTGTAGCGGCTTTTGGCGTAGTCGAGCATGTCGTAGGCCATCACTAGGTTCCGCAACCACAGCGCCATTGGGATATTAATTCCGCCGGGGGTGTCTTCGTTTCGAGGTAGACCGACGCTCCAGTTACGCCACCAGGATTCACCTAAGGCGTCAATTCCCGCTTGATCTAAGCGTTTCAGAATAGGCGCTAAAATTTCGGGGCCGCGATCGAGCAGGGCCAGGGTTTTTAAATGTTCGTCAAAGTCACCGGGCTGGGCAGCTCCGAGGCTGAGGGTATGAACCTGAGGATGCGACAGGCAAAAGAGATCGTTGAACACCATGGGGCTGAGGGGATTGCAGAGGTCTACGAGCTTTTTAGGCGGAGCGTAAAGTTTTCCGCCTTTATCAGACGGGCTAATGATAAATACGCCCATGTCATGACGAGTTGCGGCTTCGATCGCCGCCCAGTTGGTCTGGTTGATGTAGTACCAGTGCAGGTTAACGTAATCAAATTGGTCGGTTTCGATCGCGTTTACAATGACGTCGGTCGGTCCGTGGGTCGAAAAACCAATGTGGCGAAGTTTGCCTTGGGCTTGCAGGGTGTGTGCAATGTCTAAGATTCCGCCCGGTTCTAAGCAGGTCTTGAGCTGGCTATTAAGGTTGATGCCGTGGATGCCGAGGAGATCAATGTAGTCGAGTTTGAGTAATGAGAGCGATCGATTGAAGGTTTTGAGGAAGTCTTCGGGGGTGTCTTTGACAACGACTTTGGTCTGGACAATTAAGCGATCGCGCGGGAGCAGGGGAAGGATTTTGCCGAGCTGGATTTCGGAAGTGCCATAAGCTCTGGCAGTTTCAATGTGGTTTATTCCGAGATCTACAGCGCGACGAATGGTGGCTTCGAGGTTTTTTTGGTTGGCTTCGGGAATTTGGTTTGCGGGGAGATCGCCCCAGTTGTATTGGTAGCGCATCCCGCCGCAGGAGAAGACAGGCATTTGTAGGTTGGTGCGTCCGAAGCGGCGGTATTGCATTTTGGGGTAGTGGATGTGAGGTAGAGGAGGGCGGTATTCGATCGGATGGATTAGACGTCGTCCCTGTAGTCCCGTAATCGAAGGGACAACTCAGCAATTTGAGCAGCAATAGCGAGGCTGTCTTCATAGAGCAAGTCGCGCATAGTGGTGCGGAGTTGTTCGCTGAGGAGAGTTTCTGCTTTTTCGTCGCGCAGAGAGGTTACTTGGTTAACCGTGCAGGATTGGGCCGCACCTTTAGCTTCGAGTCGCATACAGCCTTTGGTTTCGGAACACAAAATGGTGCAGCAGTTCACATCAGGGTTGGAGGAGTCGAGTCGCAGGTCCAATAGATCCCCAGCGACAGTTCCGATGTTGGTGGTGTGAATGGCTGCTAGCTCGACTTCAACGGCTTTGCCGTTGGCTCCCATGAAGTGGATGCGCTGAATGTCAAATTCGCCGCCTTCTTTCATCTGAATCGTGGGTTGCCATTTTAAGCGGCTCGCTAGCCAGCCTAAGAACAGGAGCGCTTGGGTGGGATTGCCTTTTTCATAGTCAATCGTGACTCGATCGACTTCGCCCAAGAGCTTCCAGCGATCGGGGGCATCAAAGGCTTCTGCGGCAAGCTCTTGCCAGGGAGCCAGTCGTCGCCAGTTGAGATCGGCGATTTGAACCCCTTCGTCCTGGAGTTCTTGAAGTCGCACTAAGTCACCCGCGCCGTCAGTGTTGAATCGACTGGAATCAACAATCAACACGGTGCAGGATTTGGCAAGCTGTTGGAAGAGGTCCTGGTCGAGATTGGGCGTTCCTTTCCACCAGAGAAAGCTAGGCAGATCCGTCTGAATCAACGATCGCACCAAGCCCGTCGATCGCGATAAGGCAGGCTCTGATCCCTTGAGCATGACGTATTCACAGCAAACCATCGCAACCGCTGCCCGTTTTTGAATCGGACAGTAGGCAGAGACCTGGGCCGTGACGCTTTCCTCAATGTCGCTGGTAGGGAAGAGGGAGATGATTCGGCAGGGGTTTTGAACGGCGATCGCATCGGCAAGGCCCGACCCATCGATGTCGCGACCGTAGGGTGAAATGCTACAAACATCGCCCTCGCGCACATCCACACCTCGGCAAATAAACACTTCCTTACGGAGTCGTTCAATCAGTTCGGAGGAGACGAGTCCCGTGACGGTCAGCTTGAAGGCATTTTGGGCTGCGAGAATGGCCGCATACATTCTTGGTCCACTGATGCCGTCTACAGGTCCGGTGTAGTAACCCAGTTCAGCCAAAAGCTGCTGAGTCTCTTCGGGTTCGTAGACGAGAAGAGTGAAGGTCGTTGCTTTGGTGGCTCCGAGGCTACGACCGTCTGCACTCGGTTTTTCGTAGAGGGTCCAGATGGCGTTGAGTTCGGCCTGGATTTGGGGCAGGGAGACGTCTTTCGGAGCTTGAAGTGAGATAAGAGGTGCTGAGGTCATGGGTTTAAGTGGGTTCTAGGTTCATCGGGCTTGGAGTTCTAAAATCAACCCTAGAGACGTCGCCATTGTCGTCCGTCTCGGTTAATCAGCTCTTCCGCTTCCTTGGGATTCCAGGTTCCGGCGTCATACTGCGGGATGGTGCTGGGATCGGTGGGCGCTTCCCAAGCAGAGACAATAGGAGTCACCACTCGCCACGCGGCTTCCACTTCATCCGATCGGGTAAACAACGTCTGATCGCCCATCATACAGTCGAGCAGAAGGCGATCGTAGGCATCTCCCCCAGAGTTTTTACCAAACGCATTGCCATAGCTGAAGTCCATTTCCACCGGACGACTACGCAAGTCACCTCCCGGCATTTTAACTTCAAACTTCATGGAAATCCCTTCATTGGGCTGAAGTCTGAGGGTGAGCAAATTAGGATTCATTTGTTTGGCCACCTGTTGGAAAATCAAGTGCGGCACGTTGCGGAATTGAATGGTCACCTCACTCACTTTCTTAGGTAAGCGTTTCCCGGTACGCATATAAAATGGCACACCCTGCCAACGCCAGTTGTCCACCATGAGCTTCATGGCCACATAGGTCGGCGTAATGGACTCGGGATTGACGCCTTTGTCTTCGCGGTATCCGTCTACAGGCTTGCCTTTCATCCAGCCCGATCGGTATTGCCCTCGCACAGCGGAGTTTTCTAGATTTTGCAAATCCGCCAACCGTGTCGCCTGCAAAACCTTCACTTTCTCAGTGCGAATCGCATCGGCATCCAAGGAATTTGGCGCTTCCATCGCGGCCAGACAAAACACCTGCATCAGGTGATTCTGCATCATGTCTCGCAATGCGCCGGATTTTTCGTAGTACCCTGCACGATCCTCGACGCCAACGGTTTCGGCAACGGTAATTTGAATGTGATCAATGTATTGTCGGTTCCACAGCGGCTCAAAAATCGCATTAGCGAACCGAAAAACTAGGAGATTTTGGACCGTTTCTTTACCAAGATAGTGGTCAATCCGGTAGACCTGTTCTTCCCGACACACTTGGTTCACAATCCGGTTAAGGGCTTGAGCCGAGCTGAGATCATGGCCGAAGGGTTTTTCAATCACCAGTCGAGTTTTGCGCGAGTCTTCCAGCATCCCTGCCTCACCCAACTGCCGAATCGCTTCCGGAAAAAAGTTGGGAGCCACGGAAAGATAAAACACGCGATTTCCACGAGTACGCCGCAGTTCATCTAGCTCAGTTAAGAACACCTTGAGCTTCTGATAGCTCAGCGGATTATCGATATCTCCAGCGCAATAGAACAGTCCCTTCGCAAACTCATCCCAGCTTTCCTCGTCTTCAATGCCATCCGAAAATTCAGTGACGCCTTGGCGCATTTGATCGCGGAAGTACTCATGACTCCATTCACGGCGGGCGATTCCCACGATCGTCGTTTCGGGGGGGAGCTTTCGTTCTTTCTTGAGTTTGTAGAGTGCAGGGACGAGTTTACGCTTGGTCAGATCGCCCGACGCGCCAAAGAACACGATGATATTGGGTTCCGAGACTCGCTGTTGTTGTAATCCAACGCGAAGGGGGTTTTCTAGTAACGGCGTGTCCAGAAGAGTGACCATGAGCGATTTTTATATTAAGAAAGGATAGTTTAGGGGCCAATGGCATTGACCCAGTTAGCCAGGAAATCCGTCAAAAACGAGTTTCTTCGCAAGGCAATCGGTTGTTAGCAAAGACCCTGACGAACCGGGCGTTGGCGGAAGCCTGCCATAGGCATGATGCCATTCGCCCCTACCGAACCCTTCGCACAGTGCATAATCCGACCGAAGATCAGACGGTCGCCAGACGGTCGACTTTCTCTTTCAGCGCTGCCATTAGGGTGCCAAAGGGTGTGACAAATTTCACGATCCCATCGACCAAAAGATCATCCATCACTTGATCCAGATCAATCCCAACATCACTATCTTTAAGACTGGCAATCAGGGCCTCTGCTTCTGGGAGGTTCATCTCAATGCGAGAAGCCACGTCACAGTGATCGATACAAGCGTCAATAGTTTGAGGAGGAAGAGTATTAACCGTATCGCTTCCCACTAGACCATCGACGTACATGACATCGCTGTAGTCCGGATTTTTGGTTCCAGTGCTGGCCCAGAGAAGACGCTGAACTCGGGCACCTTTGGCGACCAGACTCATCCATCGATCGCTCTCGCAAATGGTCTTGTACGCCTTGTACGCCATCTTCGCATTGGCGATCGCGACTTTACCCTTCAAGCTTTTTAACTTGGACTCAGTTTCAGCACTGATCCCCGTATCTTTCAATAAGACATCTAGTTTAGAGTCAATGTTGATATCAATCCGGCTCAGGAAGAAGCTAGCAACTGAGGCGATTTTCGAGACATCGCCGCCGCGCTCTGCAAGCTGCTCTAGTCCAGAAATATAGGCCCAAGCTGTGTCCACATAAGACTGAAGCGAAAACAAAAGAGTGACGTTGACGTTGATCCCCGAAGCAATCACCTCAGTCACCGCTGGCAGTCCCTCAGGCGTGCCGGGGATCTTAATCATCACGTTAGGCCGATCGATCGCCGCATAATAACGTTTGGCTTCAGAAATCGTCTGGGCCGTGTCGCTCGCGATTGTTGGAGGCACCTCAACGCTGATATAGCCATCTAGACCGTTGCTCTTGTCGTAGACCCCCCGGAAGATGTCACACGCTTTTTGAATATCCTCAAAAATAAGCGACTCATAGATTTCCATCAGAGACTTGCCTGACTTGATCCCCGCTTCAATGGCGCTGTCATACACCTTGTTGCCAACGATCGCCTTTTCAAAAATGGCCGGGTTAGACGTGACGCCTAGCAACCCTTTAGTCTCAATTAATGTCGCCAATTCGCCGGATTCAATCAAATCCCGCGCCAAATTGTCCATCCAAATACTCTGTCCAAGCTGTTCTATCTCAAGAATTGCAGTCGGCTCACTGCCCGATCGGGTTACAGGCATCGGGGTAGATGGGGTCATAAACAGTTTCTCCAGTCGTAAAAGGGGGCGTTGAGAAGCATTCTGCTGAGTGTTTTCCGGTCTGAGTGCTAGTCTAAATGCAAATGGAAGAAATATTGTAGTGATTCTAGCGACCTAGTAGTCCATTATCGGCGATCGACCGTTCGATTATCGGTCTGACTCGACACATTCCCACTTCTCCACATTTCTATGTTCCATATTGTAGGAAGCTCATGCAAAACAAATTCTAAAGATTAGCTAACGTTTTAGATTATACTAAGTATGGTTTTGTTACAAAAGATACAGAATGTCTTCGATGACACTGGCACCATAGTTGCTCGTTGTCCTAATCAATGGATAAGTGTGAAATTTCTAAGCTAGTATTCCAGATTGATTCGGTAGTAGACTAGTTTTGTGGGTCTTTGACCATAGGCTTTTACTCCAGACAGTATCAGGCTCCCAAGATCCTATAGCTCAAAATGTTTACGTTCTCTTCTTGGAAAAAGTGCGTTTCTGCTGCTAGCTTTACGGAATTCAGGGCACATGTTTTGTATGTTGTATTCAGACAAGGAAAAGAAATCGTTTGAGCATTGAGCTTTGGCAACCATCCTTTATCAATACGAATGGACAGTTGCATTGTCAGTTTCAGCGATTCATTAGCGAAGTCATAGGTTAGTCCGTCATGTCTGAAATCATCTCCGAAGTCATATCCGAAATCAACAATTTGTCTGCCATGGACTTAGCGCCTCTTTTGATGGCAAGTTCTCTCATTGCACCGAAAAAAACGTTCTTCGACAAACTTCTAAAACCAATCCGAACCCGGATTGATGCCATGGAAATTCAAGACCGGGACATTGCACACTTGGTGTGTAAGTTGATCCCCAGTTCTTGTCCTTTTGAGCGAGATATTGTTGTGCTCGGGCGCAAGGTGGCTCACATTCCACCCATGTGCAAGCTAAATCCGCTTTACGAGCAGTTTGTCGGATTGCGGTTTCGATCGCTATGTTATCTAGTTGACGTTTGTGGAGAAAGCCTAACTTAAAGGCTTGATCCCCACAGTTCAATGAAGATTCTCTGTATCTAGCCCTGAAGCTGCACTTCGATCCTCGCTCTGTCTAGATTGCGTCCAATAAAGACGAGTTTAGTCTGGCGAGGTTCGTCGATCGTCCAGGGCCGATCGTAAAATTGCTCGAAGCGTTTTCCCACACCCTGCACAACCATCCGCATAGATTTATTGGCTACGAAAACAAAGCCTTTAACCCGGTAGACCTCTTGGTCAAGGACGATCGCCTCAAGCTGTTGTCTGAGTTTATCCGGATCGCAGGCATGGTCCAGCAGCACGTAAGTCGAGTCGATTTCGTCATCATGGTCATGCTCTTCTTCGTGATCGTGATGGCTAGGTCGCTGATCCAAATCATCCTCCACCGCTGCATTGAACCCTAACAGCAACTCATTATTCAGCGCAGCAGATTTTCGTCCGTGGTTGATCAGTTTTACTGATAGAGGAAGTTCGGCTTTCACCAAATCTTCGACTCTTTGGCGATCGTTTTCCGAAACCAAATCAGTTTTATTCAAAATCACTAGATCCGCACAGGCAAGCTGATCTTCAAATAATTCTTGCAGTGGGGTCTCATGATCTAAGTTGGGATCAGCCTTGCGCAACCGTTCTAGCGCTGCCAAATCCTGAGCCAGCGTCCCCACCGAGACCGCCTCGCAGTCTACGACCGTGATTACTCCATCCACCGTCACCGCATGGCGAATATCTTGCCACTTGAACGCTTTAATCAAAGGTTTTGGCAAGGCGAGTCCTGAAGTTTCGATCAGGATGCAATCAATACGATCGCGCCGAGCAATCAACGCCTGCATCGTTGGATAAAATTCTTCCTGAACCGTGCAGCATAGGCAGCCGTTAGTCAGTTCAACGATGTTGAGCCTGGGATCGCTGGCTGTTCCTGATTCATCTTCGTCACAAACTTGACAGGACTTGAGGAGTTCGGCGTCGATGCCCATTTCCCCAAATTCATTTACTAAGACCGCAATGCGTCGTCCTTGGTTGTTTTGGAGCAAACTGCGGATGAGACTAGTTTTGCCACTGCCGAGAAAGCCAGTGATGATAGTGACGGGAATTTTTGCAGCCATGGGGGAGGGAGAGAACCAATTTAAGAATGGCCCTCCATCGTCCTAGAAATCGGGTTCATCCGTCAAATGTTCAATGGACAACTCCACTTGGGCGCGCCTTTCTGTGAGAAAGCGATCGCAAGTCTTGAGATAGTCTGCTGCCACGTTAAATTGCTCAAACAAATCTGACAAGCTCATATCCCCAGATTCCATTAAGTGAAGAATATCTTCAATTTTTTCGACGGTGCTTTCATAGTTCCAAGTGTCGGGAGTCAGTTTTTTCTTCGCAGGCATGGGAACAGGTTCTCCAGTAAAGGGATAGGAATTCATGAGTTAGGGATCTGCGCACACGTAACATCTCAAAGAAGGCCCCCAACCCCCGATTCTGGGGGCTTCGGAAACTCATCCTCCCCCAGAATTGGGGGCTTGGGGACCTTCTTTGCCATCAGCCGATCGCTCAATGGCCGTCACTTGAACGATCAATCGTCCTTGAGAGAGTTGGACCTCAAGGCTCTGACCAACGGCCAAATCCGTCGCCGATCGAACCACCTGCGCCTCGGCCCGCACTACAGCATAGCCACGCGCCAATATCGAATGGGGATCAAGGGTGGCGAGTTTTTCCGCTAGGTGCTGGTGCTGAGTTTGGGTCTGCTTCATACACGATCGAACGGTCTGAATCAACTGATGCTGAAGCGACTGTAAACGCTGGGTGGACTGGGCTAGCACACGATCGGGACGCACTTGACGCAACCGTCGTTGCAACACCTGTAATTCCTGCGTCTTAGCGTCCAGCGTAAACAGAATTGCATCTTGCACCGACATTACTCGATTGAGATGCTGGTCCACGAGATCTTGCAAATCCGGAACCGCTCGTTCGGCGGCGGCAGTGGGCGTATGAGCCGAATAATCCGCCGCCAAATCCGCTAGGGATTCATCGCGATCGTGGCCAATCCCTGAAATCACTGGAACTGAGCACATGATCACCGCCCGGACAACTCGCTCATCGTTAAAGCACGCCAAGTCCTCCGTCGCCCCACCGCCCCGCGCCAAAATCACCACCTCAGCCCGACCATCCCGCGCCAATCTATTAAACGCCTGTTCAATGGTTCTAGGTGCATCGACGCCCTGCACGCTAGCGGGGGACAGCAGCACTTTTACGCCAGGGTACCGAGCCGTCAGCGTGCGCTGAATGTCACCCCATGCGGCGGCATTAGGAGACGTGACCACCGCAATCGTCTGAGGATGCTCGGGCAGTGAGCGCTTGCGATCGACGTCAAATAACCCCTCTTGAGTCAAGCGATCGCGTAACTGTTGATACCGAAGTGCCGCTAGTCCCGCCCCCGCCGATCGAATCTGCACCACTTGCAGTTGATACCGACTCTGCTGAGAATAAGTTTTCACATTCGCAAGCACAACCACCTGCTCGCCTGCGGTCGGCTGCACTTCTAGCCGCGCTCCATAGCTGTTCCACGTCACACAGGCGATCGCGCCGCCCGACTCCGGATCCCGCAGGGTAAAGTACGTCCCCTTCCCACTCTGATTCACACTGGAAATTTCGCCTAGCACCCAGATTTGCCGTAGATTTGGGTCCTCTTCCAAGCAAAACTTAATATAAAGCGCCACGCTCTCTACCGAAAGTGTTCCGGCAGGCAACGCGGCGTCTAGTGACGGATTGAGTGACTTGTCTGACGCAGCGATCGGCCCGAAACCGTCCATTTTCCTCTCCTAAAGCTTGACAGGGCAACCTGCTCGATCTCAATCACTATAGAGGATCTACCCGTTCGTGATTAATATGTTTGTTCTACTTTCGATGTTTTATGATATGTTTGTTCTATCGAGCAACTTCTTATTTTAGGAATTTAGGTGAATACCTTGGCTAAAGAATCGCTAGACTTAGAGACGTCACTGGCGGAGACTTCGCCAAGTGAAAAGAGTTCTACACGTTCCAAGGACAATTCTAGAATGGCCAAAGCTCCCTCCAATGCTGCCGCAGAAAATGCAGCCATCAAAGCCAATGCTGAAAAGCAAAAAGCACTTAGTCTAGTTCTCGGTCAAATCGAGCGTAACTTTGGCAAGGGCAGCATCATGCGCCTCGGCGATGCAACCCGAATGAGGGTGGAAACCGTCTCTAGTGGCGCGTTAACCCTGGATTTGGCGTTGGGTGGCGGCTTGCCGAAAGGACGCGTAGTTGAAATCTATGGTCCAGAAAGTGCCGGGAAGACCACGGTTGCGCTCCATGCGATCGCTGAAGTCCAGCGTCAGGGTGGAATTGCTGCTTTTGTCGATGCAGAGCACGCACTAGACCCCATCTATGCAGGTGCCCTCGGCGTCGATATTGCTAATCTACTGGTATCCCAACCTGATACTGGGGAAGCGGCGCTGGAAATTGTGGATCAACTGGTGCGATCGGCAGCCGTTGATGTCATTGTGATTGACTCCGTAGCAGCGCTGGTCCCTCGGGCCGAAATTGAAGGCGAAATGGGCGACTCTCACGTCGGTCTGCAAGCTCGTCTAATGAGCCAAGCCCTGCGAAAAATTACCGGAAGCATTGGGAAGTCCGGCTGTACAGTCATCTTCCTTAACCAACTTCGCCAAAAAATCGGCGTCACTTACGGCAGTCCCGAAACCACCACAGGCGGTCAAGCGCTTAAGTTCTACGCATCAGTTCGGCTGGATATTCGTCGGATTCAGACCTTGAAAAAAGGAAATGAAGAGTATGGGATCCGAGCTAAGGTCAAAGTCGCCAAAAACAAAATCGCCCCACCCTTCCGAATTGCGGAATTTGATGTGATCTTTGGAAAGGGCATTTCGACCTTGGGTTGCTTGGTTGACTTAGCGGAAGAAACAGGCGTCATTACTCGGAAAGGCGCATGGTACAGCTACAACGGCGACAATATTAGCCAAGGTCGTGACAATGCGATCAAGTACATGGAAGACAAGCCAGACTTTGCAAAGGAACTCGAAGTCCTAGTGCGCCAGAAGCTAGAAATGGGCGCAGTAGTGTCGGCGAATTCGGTCGCCGTGCCGGATCCAGAGGATGATGAGGAGGAGGACGACGAGTTTGATCCCGAAGCCTCAGAGTAACTGCTGACTTTCTCGAAACAACTCTAAAAGAGGACCGCACATTAATGTACGGTCCTTTTTCATTAATGCCAAGTTTAGATCCTTCGTCATCGATCGCAATCGAAACGGGCTGTAATGCGGGTAACTTTACTCCTAGAAATCGCCTAAGAACGCCTCCAGAAGCGCATCATGTCTTTTACAGTTTCCCAGTCAAGCGTGCGTTCAGGCTTATTTTTAGCATTTCGCATCCGCGCATAGGTTCGGCGACGGCGAAACCGGGTTTCAGCGACTTCATTCAGACTATCTTCTTCGACTACCGCTTCTTGCGGCGGCGCTGGCGGCGCTTCCCACCAGCCCAATATAAATCCTGCCGAAATCCCGGCGATCGCCCCCAGCACAATACTGAGTTCAGCTGGGTATCTCAATATATAAAACACTAGTAAAAATATCAGCCAAACTTGGATGCCAGCCGCGAAACCTTTAGAAAACACGTCGTTAGGGGGGAGAGCCATGGATGCAGAAGAACGGGAAACGTTTGTGCTCCTTTATTTTGTCTCAAGAACCCCACTTACGCGCATTTAACTTGCGCGCGCTCTTAAATCTCAACGCTATTCACTTAGGATTTTGGTGCTCAAAGACCCAGTAGACCATCTAGTTCACTGGCGGCATCCGACGGCTGCACTTCAGATTGCAGTCTAGAGCCAGCCAAATCCGTGCCCATCGGCTGGGGCTGAAATCCGATCGGCACGGCGTGAATCTGGGGTAGGAATGAGGGGGGCGTCACGGGTTGCGCCAGATTAAATTGCGGCTGACGACCATACATGTAGTCATCTGCATATTTGCGAAACACGGCTTCAACCGCCGCCTTCGGATTTTGCAACCCCCACTCATCGGCGATCGCCTGCGCTTTGTTCAGAACATCTGCACTCAAGCGAACTTTATTATCCAATCGAACGATCGGCTCTAGTTTGATCTGCTGCATCTGATGGCTCCCAAATGGATTGAGTTTTGAGTAACTTAAAAGCGATCGTCATGGGTCGCAACCTTTAATTCAGAGTCAGGCGTGAGCGACAGTTGCGTCTCGCCCGGTAACATTCCGCGTACATTCGCAAACTGCGGATCGGGCATCACGGCAAAGAGTTTGAAGCCTTCTAGTCGATCGCGAATCAAATGCGAACTTCCCCCCGTAATCAAAAATCGCGTCACCCTCGGCATAAACGGCGTATACTGCGACTTCACGGTGCGAAAAATTCCTTTATACCAAGGATCTAAGTATTCTTCTAGCCATTCGCTCCAGTTTTGCCCAGTGTCTGCGTAGTAATGGTTATTCCGAAATCCATCCATGATTAATCCTGGATCAGCCGATGTCCCTAGTACGTTAGTCAATCTTCGATCAAAACTAATCGCTGTAGCCAGTTCATAAGACCCACCTCGATCCATTACATTTTCATCAATGACTTCACCCTCCGCATCAATTAAGCGACTTAGCCATGTTCCGCCACCGATGTCAATGACGATCGTATAGCCATTCTCAGAAATAAGTCCCAACTGTTGCGCACCGCGATACGATCCCAATCCTTCCCGTTCAATTTGAACGTTTTCAACCACAATCCGATAGTCAATCTCATTGCGCCGAAATTCATGTCCGCCTAAAAGCAACTCTTCCAATCGATCGCGGTTTCGTGCTGGATCAGGCGTTGAAACTTGAAGGTTAATCCGAAACTCACATTGGTCCCCAAGGTACGGAATCGGCTCAAGACAGGCGTAGAGATGCAGTTTTACCAAATCGACTTTGTTCTCTACCACCGTCTGCTGTTGGTGGCGATACTTGTATGCCTGCATTCCAAAGTGATAGCGCCGTCCATCGGGCAGCTCCACTAAGGGCGAACTCTCTGAATACCGCACCGGATCGCGCCCCAAGGGCACCTGAAACCGCATCGATCGAATCGCCCTCGGACTCCCAACCCCTTCCCAATACTTCAAGTCATAGTTACCCGCATCCAACGCTAACGATCGCAAAGGAACCGATCGCCCGGTCGCCCGGTCTAGAGCTAGATCCGATCGTAGCAACTCTGCTGCGGATTCTTTCTTCGCCCGTGGTGGACGCATTGAAGTGACAGTCATACCCCGTTCTCCCTGTTTAAAATTTTCTCAGCCTAAATAAACTAAGCACAGTTTCTAGCGATCGATCGTGTGAATGAGGTCTCACAATGCCCAGCTAGGAACTGTCCTCAGTAACGCTCTCATAACCCAAAGCAGTACACTAGTACGATATTAGATTCTTCTAAGCTTGTCAATTCATTTGTACTATTCAGATCGTTTAATCTTTTTTGGTTCTAGGGGCTAGACAGAATGAGGTCAACTCGCTACTATGTAAGAACGGTCACGGACGATTAGCACAGTGGTAGCGCACTTCCTTCACACGGAAGGGGTCACAAGTTCGAATCTTGTATCGTCCATCCTTCAAAACCCGTTCCTAGAGCGGGTTTTTTTGTATCTAGGGTTCACTTCAGGCCACTCCCTAGCCGTATCATTCGTGACAACCTACGCCATCTAAACCCATTGCCTTCGTAACTCACCCCTTAGAGTTGGTATGAAATTGGTATGAAAGGGGGTTAGTTATGTCGGTGAAAGTTGAAGGCTTTCAGGGTCGATTGAGACTTCGATGGAGTTGCCAGGGCGGCGATCGATTTTGCTTGTCCCTTGGTTTGGACGACACCCAATTGGGACGGACAATCGCCCAAGGTCGAGTCAGTCAAATAGAGACCGACATCATGACCGGGCAGTTCGATCGCACTCTTGCCAAGTACAAAACAGGAGTGAATCCTCCAGAACCGGGAACCAAGGTTTCGGCGGTGGATTTATTCGATCGCTTCATTCAGCACAAGTCCCAAGGTGTTGAATCTCGAACCATGGGCAAGTACCAGGCGATCGGCTCTAAGGTTTTGGCATTGCTAGGAGATGAAGGCGCGGCGATTGATGAGGGCAGAGCCGATCGGTTTCGTCTGGACCTATCTAAAGTTATTTCCCCAGATACTCAAAAAGGGTACCTAACCCGGCTGTCTGCCTGTTGGCAGTGGGGCATCAAGGAAGGTTTGGTCTCGGTGAACCCATGGGATGAGGTTCTGAAGCGGGTCAAAGTTCCACCAAAGCAGAAAGCACGACCATTCACAAGACTTGAAATCACCGCAATCCTAAACGGATTCAGGCAGAACCAACATTACCGCCACTATGGGGATTTTGTTGAGTTCCTGCTGTCTACCGGATGTCGGACCGGAGAGGCGATCGGCTTGCGCTGGGTT
>JAYVVL010000002.1:0-2393 GCA_043787035.1 Synechococcales cyanobacterium | reverse complement strand
GGCCCTTAGTAAAGACTGTCATTTACCGTTCAATCAAATGAGCGTGCGAGGTCAAAAGACGCGATGGGGAAGTTGTTCTAGCGATCGGAATATCAGTTTAAACCATAAGCTTCTCTTCCTTCCGCCGCAAATGGTGAGGTATGTTTTAATCCATGAATTGTGTCATACCCAAGAGATGAATCATTCCAACAAATTTTGGACCTTAGTTGAGAAACACGATCCATCGTATCGACAATGGGATCAAGAATTAAAGCAAGTCAATCAATACATTCCCCAATGGCTCGACCCATAACCCCAAAAAACCTAAAATCTCCGACGTAGGATGCGTTGCTTCGCTTAACGCATCCTACGTCCAAAATCTCCGCACCCCACCATCATTCCAAAATCCTCCCATCCCACCGATCGAATTCCTCATCCACCCAATCGATCGCCCCCTCAAAAATCCGCGTCCAATCATAATCGCGCTCCACACAAGCCCGTCCCTCCCGCCGAAACCCTTCCCGAATTTCAACATCTCCCAAAACCTCCAGTACCGCTAGAGCAAACTCCAAGGGCCGATCGCGAATAAACATCTGCTTCCCATCCTTAACCGGAATCCCCTCACAGCCAAGACTCGTCGTCACGATCGGCAGCCCCAACGCCATCGCATGCATAATCTTAATGCGAGTGCCGCTTCCCGTCCGCAACGGCACCACCGTCATACAACATTGTCGTGCCACATCATCCATATTATCTGGATTCGCAATCACCCGCACTCGCACGTCATTCTGCAACTCCAATAGGACCTGCGGTGGCTCTGCGCCTGCCATCCAGAACGTTACCTCCGGGTCTCTTTCCCAAATTAAAGGCAATATTTCATTGACAAAATACCGTACGCCGTCAATGTTAGGGTAGTAGCTGAGTGTTCCAATAAATAGAATAATCTTGTTAGGATTATCAGGAATCACCTGTACCATCGTGGTGTCAATACCGTTGCTAACAACGATCGTTTTTCCACTATCGCAGCGTTTATTTAAGTGTTGTTTATCTAGTTCGCTCACAACAAATCGGAGTGGATAAGTTTTCCAGAGTTCAGTTTCATAACGAGCGAGTCGATCGGCTTCTCCTAGAGATGAGGTGAATGACTTAATGGATGCGTGTTGCGACGCAAGCTGTTGAAGTTCTGTGGGGCTGTGGAGTTGGAGCGATCGGCGCAAGAGTTCGGATTCGATGTTGTGTTCGGCGAGAATGCGAAAAGAATTGGGAAATAGTGTACTGTACTGAGCCATCTGAATAAAATCGGTGAGTACGATGTCATAGGGCACGACCTGCAACTGTTTTAGTACGTGATTCATTCGCTGACTGCTATAGCGATGAATGAGATCGGGTTGATCCGGTGTGCGAAGTGGAGTATCGCCGATCGCAACAGTAATAACGAATTTGCAATAGGGTTGTAATGATTCTTCAATGATGAAATCAGCTTTCTGGAATACGAATGAGACCAGGGTAAGATCGTAGTGCTGACCTAATGCTTTCATTTCATAAAACATTCGAGCGATCGCACCTGTCTTCGGAGGAAAGGTCGGATAAGGTGCGATCATGAGGACACGAAGGCGATTGCAATTAGTAAGATCCGATCCCCCTAAATTCTTCTTGGGAAAGGGGATTTTAAAAAGATGGGCTTGGCAGAATTGTTGGATTCTTTGATCTTGGCTTTTGACATGGTGCGCGTAATTCAGACAACTGCGGAGGTACCTCATCCAGGGTTGCCAACGCAGAACTTTTTTATAAAGTGCGATCGCTTCGTCTATGTGACCTTCTGCTAACAAGGCTTCACCTAAAAAGTAGGCTGTCCACGCAAAGCGAGGGATGAGTTTTTGGGTATTTTTTAAGACCGGAATCGCCGCAGACCATTGTCCGGTTTTGACTAGAGCTTCGCCGAGATTGTAGTGAAACCAGCCGACGGTGGAATCAAGCGCGATCGCCCGTTGAAAAGATCCGATCGCCGCATCCCAATTTTCTTGCTGAGCCTGGATTTTTCCCAATCCATGATGAAGCCATGGTTCGCCTGGAGCAAGCTGAAGGGCATTTTGGCTGGCGAGAAGCGCATTGTCCCAGTTGCCTTGGCTTTGGTAGACTTGGGCAAGAGTTTGAACGATCCAGGGATTGCCAGGTGATTTGTCGAGGAGGGTTTGGCAGAGTGCTAGGGATCTATCGGCTTGGTTAGACTGAAGGTAGGCTTTTGCGAGATGGAGTTGGACGCGCAGGTTTTTGGGGCGTAGATGGGCCTGGTATTGATGAAAACGAAGGAGGCTGCGAGGGTAGTGACGAAAGATAGACATAACAAATCGACGAAATCTAGGTGAATTAATCATACCCGAAGGATTTCTCGATCGGATGTTGATATCACGGAC
>JAYVVL010000001.1:0-2395 GCA_043787035.1 Synechococcales cyanobacterium | reverse complement strand
CAACAATTCAAATGGTGGTTGCACTAAAACCGCTGCACGATCTTTATACAATTAAACGTGTAGTCGTCTCTACTTACCAAGCGGTAAGTGGTGCAGGTAAAAAAGGGATTGATGCACTTAGTAGCGAATCCAAACAAAAACTAGATGGGCAGGAAGTACACCCTTCCGCTTTCCAACATCAAATTGCATTTAACGCCATCCCACAAATTGACGTTTTTCTTGAGAATGGCTACACAAAAGAAGAAATGAAAATGGTTCATGAGACCCACAAGATACTGGATCCCAAAATCAAGGTTTGCCCGACAGCCGTACGCATCCCTGTTTATCGAGGTCACAGTGAGTCCATCGCTATTGAATTAGAAAAACCTGTCGATCTTATTGAAGCACGCAAGGCTCTTGAAAGCGCTGTGGGTGTGATAGTTGTTGACGATCCTTCCACTTCCACTTACCCAATGCCAATCGATTCCGAAAGAATTGACGCAACGATGGTAGGTCGACTACGGTTGGACCCAACAGTTAATAATGGCCTCTGTTTCTGGGTTGTAGCTAACAACTTACGCAAAGGTGCCGCCTTGAATGCGGTTCAAATTGCGGAGACGATGCTCACCATGAATCTGCTGAATTCTAAGCAGAAAACTGAAGCAAAATGAGCTTAATTGTCATGAAATTTGGTGGCACCTCTGTTGCGACACCAGAGAATCGGGCTTTGGCATTTCATCATGTTATGCGGGAGATTAATTCTGGAAATCGTGTGACTGTTGTTGTGTCGGCGATGGGGAGAAAAGGTGCCCCTTATGCTACCGATACCTTGATATCGCTACTTCAGGAGCAAAAAGATTCCTCAATAAAGGATTTGCTGATCAGTTGTGGTGAGACAATCTCAGCTTGTGTTTTTGCGGATGGTCTAAATTCTCTAGGCATACCTGCCATGTCTTTTGGTGCTTCGACCTTAAGGTTAAGAACTGAAGGCACTTTTGGATCCTCAAACATAACAAGTATGGACCCAACCCTAATCCATCAAGCACTGGAGAAAAACATTGTTCCGGTAATCACTGGCTTCCAGGGATTGAATGAAGATGGTTGGGTTACCACAATTGGCCGTGGTGGAAGCGACACTTCAGCCGTGGCTATTGGCAATTTCATTGGGGCAGATTCAGTGGATATCTATACAGATGTTCCTGGCATTGCAAAAGCAGATCCACGAATTGTTTCTGAGGCAACTTTTTTGGATTCAATCCCGAGTGACGACCTGTTACAACTTGCTTTTTGGGGCTCAGGCGTCATCCATCCCAGGGCTGTCTCTTCTTTCATCTCATCCGATTTGAAAAGTTTAAAAATACGATCTACATTCTTAGATAGTGAAGGAACAAAAGTTCTGAAAGAAACAGAAAGACCTCCATTTTCAGGCCTTGCCGTGCTGAAAAACCTGACCGAGGATCCAACGGGAAAGTACACTCTCGAATCCAGGCGCTTCAAACAGGAATCAGAAGGCAAGTATTCGATTATCACGGCAATTGCTGACAATCTGCGTCAGAAGGATCTTGATGAACATTTAGGCTCAGAGATGGTGAATACTTACTCCTTTGGAAATCGAACACTTCAAATCCTCACAGAATCGTTTTCTGTTGGAGAATTGGCTAAAAAGATTTATCATGCGCTTGATGACTGAAAACCTGAACATTGCGGAAGTCAACCTCCATCCCCTATCCTCCAATCGCTATATTGTCAATTTCGTTCAAGCAAATTACCGGAATTCTCCAATGCACCACTAGGTATAAAATAGGTAATTAGTACCGATTGGTCTTGCCTCATAGCTTTTCTGAAGGTATATTTTAGACACTCATCACCGCAAATTGGCGTTGAAAAGGAGAACCATGAGTTTATTTAACGGCAAACGGCTCGATAACAGCACATTCAAACTGGATGTTGAACGCATGCGCACCGGTTGGTATAGCGATAAATATTTCCCCAACGTCGCCCTGGTGCTTAAGACTTTAGCAAAAGAAGGCTACGCTTACCAAGGCAACGACGACCGCTTACCTGTAGGAGTCTCTGCCGAAGGCGTTCCCTGCGGCGACATCGAAGTGGAAATGCAGTGGTTCACCCGCCGCTCCGGTACCAGCGTGATTGTTGGGGTCGACAAAGCCCTCACCATGCTCAAGGAATGCACCGGATACTTTGATGGGAACAAATTTATGAACACAGCCGATAAACTGCAGGTCTGGGCTGTTCAGGATGGCAACACCACTACTTACAATGGAATCCCGCTAAATGTTAAACCCGTTATTCGCGTCCGCGGCCGCTACCGCGATTTTGCCCTCCTCGAAACCCCGACGCTCGGCATACTTGCGCGTTCAACTCGCATCGCCACCAATGTTTACGAAACCTTGAAAGC